>CAZEIN010000362.1:0-4859 GCA_964512425.1 uncultured Sulfurovum sp. | reverse complement strand
GAGCATGATATCAGGGCTCTTGCAGAGCGCTCTAGCAATTGCCACACGTTGTTGCTGTCCACCTGAGAGTTGGTTAGGATATTTGTCTGCTTGCTCAGCAATATTGACACGCTCTAGGTAGTGCATAGCTGTATCTACAGCCTCTTTTTTAGATTTACCGTAGACCCATACAGGAGCCAAAGTAAGGTTATCTAAGATACTTAAATGAGGAAAAAGATTAAAGTGTTGGAAGACCATTGCTACATTAGCACGAATTTCACGTAGGTTTTTAACATCTGCATTTACTTCTACTCCTTTGACGCGAATAAGGCCTTCTTGATACTCTTCAAGACGATTAATACAGCGTATCATGGTAGATTTGCCAGAGCCTGACGGGCCTGCTACGACTACGATTTCACCCTTTCCTACATTTAGGTTGATATCTTTAAGTACATGGAAATCTCCATACCACTTATTGAGGTTATTTAGCTCTATCATATTCTGAGAGAGGTCTTTTAATGCATTACTTGATTCTATTATTTTTTTATCTGCCATTATTAATCCCTATTATTTGTATCTAGTTTTTTCTCTAAGCTCTTAGAGTATCTCGACATGGTAAAGTTGAATATCCAGTAGATAATTGCCACAAAGACAAATCCTTCTGTACTCATGCCAATCCAATCACGGTCATTGGCGGTGAGTTTGACCATAGAGAGCAGGTCAAACAGCCCGATAATCATCACTAGTGAAGTATCTTTGAACAGACTGATGAAAGAACCTACCAAGTTTGGTATCGCTACCTTAATCGCCTGTGGCAGGATAACTAGTCGCATCTGTTTCCAGTAAGTCAGCCCTAGTGCGTGTGCTGCTTCATATTGACCTTTGGGAATCGCCTGGAGTCCGCCACGGATATTTTCAGCCACATAAGCAGCTTGGAATAGCGTAATACCTATGAGTGCACGGACAAGCTTGTCAAAGTCCATACCTTCTGGGAAAAAGAGAGGGAGAACCACTGATGCCATAAATAGTACAGTAATGAGTGGCACACCACGAATAAGCTCAATATAAAAGACACTGAGTGTCTTGATAATAGGCAGTCTTGACTGTCTACCCAAAGCAAAAAGTATACCAATGGGGAAAGAAAGGACAATTCCGACTGTTGCGATAACAAGTGTCAGAAGTAATCCACCCCACTGATTGGTATCTACTAGCGGCAATCCAAAGAAGCCACCGCTTAATAGAATGATAGCGATAATAGGTAACAGTAAAATAATACCAATTTTAATGTTCTGGGATACAGACTCTTTCACCAAAAGCACAATAGAGAGGGCAGTAAGCCCCATAGTGAGATTGGCTCTCCAAAGTGCTTCATCAGGGTAGAATCCGTAGGTAAACATTTTGAGTTTCTCTCTTATGAAAATCCAACATGCTCCATCACCGCCACAGTCAGCTTTTTTATTTCCAATAAAATCTGCATCTAAAATAAACCAGTTGAATAGGGGTGGAATAATCATGTAGAGTATACCAATAGACAATAATGTAAAAAGGATGTTAGCAGGGCTAGAGAGTAAATTCTTTCTCACCCATGCGATAATACCTCTTTCTCCAAGAGGCGGCTGTTGTGCCGTTTTTAATTCATAGACAGCCATTATCTCTCCTTTATTTTCATTTTATTGTTAAACCAGTTGAGTATCAATGATACAATCAGGCTAATCATCAAATAGGTAAACATGGTAATGGCAATAATCTCTATTGCTTGCCCTGTAATATTGAGGCTGGTACCTGCAAAAACCGTTACTAGTTCTGGATAGCCAATAGCAGCTGCTAGTGATGAGTTTTTAATGAGGTTCAAATATTGGTTTATGATTGGTGGTATAGAGATACGAATTGCTTGAGGCAGTACCACAAGCTTGAGTGACTGCATGGGAGAAAGCCCTAGTGCTGTGGCTGCCTCCTTTTGTCCTTTGGCAACTGCCTCGATACCACTTCGTATCGCTTCTGCAACAAATGTTGCAGTATAGATAGATAGGGCAAATAGAAGAGCCATAAACTCAGGTGAGATCACTTTTCCACCCTTAAACCCAAATCTTGAGGCTTCAGGATAGTCAAAGTGTAATGGCTGCCCAGAAGCATAGTATGCAATCAATGGTACGAGAATCAAGAGACCAAGATTGGTGATAAATACAGGAAATTCTTTACCTGTTTCATCATGTTTCTTTTTTGCCCATTTACTGACCAGAAACCCCAAGGCTATTGCTAGGACAACGCCTGCGGCCATGAGCCATGACCCATCTTCAAAAATAGGGGCAGGCATAAAAGCCCCCTTTTTGTTGAGAAAGATATGGTCAAAAAAGCTGATACTGTTACGTGCTGATGGTAAAGAAGCTAAAACAATATTATACCAAAAGAGAATCTGAAGGAGTATGGGAATATTCCTAAACAGTTCTATATACGTATATGCCAATCGGCTGATAATCCAGTTAGAAGAGAGTCTGGCAACACCAATAATCAATCCCAGTATAGAAGTGAGGATAACCCCGAAAAAAGAGATAATCAGTGTATTGATAAGTCCTACCTTGAATACCTCCCAGTGTGTACTGGATGCAGAGAAGGGGATAGGTGTTTCAGTAATCTCAAAACCTGATGCAGAGTTAAGGAAATCAAATCCTGACTTAATGCCTCTTGCTTCAATATTATGTGCCGTATTTCCAGCTACATACATGATAAAGATGACAAAACCTATGATGGTAATTAATTGGTACAGAATACCTCTGACCTTTTCATTTCTTAAGAATGACACATGGCAACCTTTTGGAGTTTTATGTAGAAATAAAAATTCCTGCTGAATCTTTAGTTATAGATAAGTATCGCAGGCAAGGAGCCTACGATATGCAAATAAAAGTTGCCGATTATCTGAACGGAGGGGAATACATGATTCCACCTTTTGACCAGAGTGCGTTTACACCTCTATCAATCTTGAGTGGCGTATTTTTACCAACGTTTGCTTCAAACATTTCAGCGTAGTTACCGACTTGCTTGATTGCTCTTTTGAATGCATCCGCATCCAGACCAACGTTTGCACCCATAGTTCCCTCTACTCCGAGAAGTCTTCTAGTCTCTGGATCACCACTGTTTTTAGTAGCGTCATCAACATTTTTGCTTGTGATGCCTTTCTCTTCGGCAGTGATGACTGCGTTGAGAATCCACTTGACAGCGTTGAACCACTGGTCGTCGCCTTGTCTCACTGATGGCCCGAGAGGCTCCTTGGAGATGATCTCTGGAAGTACTACATACTTGCTAGGATCTGCTACCTTGGTTCTGGTTGCATAGAGTCCTGACTGGTCTGTGGTGAGGATATCACATCTACCAGCGAAGAATGCTTTGTCAACTTGATCATTCGTGTCAAATGTAATACCTTTGAACTTCATGCCGTTTGCACGGAAGTAGTCAGCAAGGTTCATCTCAGTAGTCGTACCCGCTTGGATACATACAGATGCACCATCTAGCTCTTTAGCGCTCTTGATACCGAGTGATGCAGGCACCATGAATCCCTGACCGTCATAGTAATTTACACCAGCAAAGTTAATGCCTAGTGTAGTGTCTCTAGTGTTTGTCCATGTAGTGTTTCTTGAAAGTAGATCAATTTCACCACTTGTAAGTGCTGTAAATCTCTCTTTTGCATTGAGTGGTACATACTTGACTTTAGAGGCATCACCAAGTACTGCTGCTGCAACTGCACGACAGAAATCTACATCAAGACCTCTCCATGTACCTTTTGAATCTGCTTCAGCAAAACCAGGAAGACCTGTGCTCACACCACATTTAAGTACGCCTGCTTTTTTGACATCGTCAATTGTGCCTGCCATTGATAGTGTTGCAACAAGTGCTGCTGCTGCTGAAAGTTTAAGTAATCTTTTCATTCATTCTCCTTGTGATTTTAATTACATTCTGAGTCTATATCAAATAACTTTAACGATAACTTAAGTTCGATTGAATTTGTTACTATTTTGCAACTTTGTGTAGCAAATCTACTTCCCAAAAGAAATCGATCCAGTCATGTGCTTTTTTGAGTGTATAGTCTGCCTCTATCACTGCCGTTGGTTTATAGAAAATAGTAGCCAGTTTGAACTCACAGTGGGGATATTGTGCTTTGAGCATTTTGAGTACTTCCCTGAGTGTCTCGCCACTATCTATAATATCATCTACGATTAATACCTTTTTGGCAGTGCTAAGATCTGGTACATTGAAGATCTCAAGTGTATCTAGCTTCTGCGTTTTGTCATAGTGAATAGAGTTGAGGGCAAAGAGCCTGCGTGTGTCCATCCCCTGTGCCATGAAGTGACCCAGTGTCAATCCCCCTCTGGCAACTGCCAGAAGGGTATCAGGATCAAAGTCTGCTATTTTATGTACTAGCGCCGTTGCATCATCGACAAACTCTTCGTATCCATAATAATACTTCTCCAAGAGATCTCCTTATCCGTGCACGACAAAGACAATGAGAGAGATCACAGCGATGGAGAGTACACCAAAGTTAAGGTCTTTAAATTCACCTTTTGCCAATTTGATCACTGTGTAGGTCACAAATGCAGCTGCCAATCCGTTGGTAATCGAAAAAGTCAATGGCATAACCAAAATGGCAAGGAAGGCTGCTGCTGCTGTAGCCGTATCCATGTCCTTGAAATTCATGCGACCAAGCTCTGTGAACATCAGTACTCCTACAGCTACGAGTATAGGCAGAATGGCTGGCTCGGGAATGGCTCTAAAGAGCGGAAGCATAAAGAGAGTGAGGATAAAGAACATCGCGGTAAAGACGGCTGTCAATCCCGTACGTCCACCTGCCTCAACACCACTGGATGATTCGATAAATGAGGTGGTGGTAG
>CAZEIN010000361.1:0-6216 GCA_964512425.1 uncultured Sulfurovum sp. | reverse complement strand
CGATGAGGATAGCTTTCATCCCCTCATAATCATTGAGTAAATCGTGTATTTTGGTCTCTAGGGTAATCTCTTGCATCTGTTCTCTTTCTGCTGTGGTAATATTGGATTTGGTATAATATTGGATTTTGATTTGATGCTATTTACAGCCAAGAAGGTGCGTTAACAAACGCACCCTTGGAATCAATACCCGCTAGAGCTGACCAGATAGGTCACGAATTCCATCAACGGCTGCACATAGAAGATTGAAAAAATCGTCAATACTGCCATGAGACCAATTACAACATTGAGTGCTCTTGACTGGTTGGCATAGACTACCGTTTCATTGGTAGATGGTGCTTTTAGGAACATATATACGATGAGCTTCAGATAGTAGTAGGCAGCAATAGCACTGTTGAGCACCATTACAATCGCCAAGGCGATATATTTGATCTCGGCTGTGGCTACTGCAAAATCGACCACTGAACTGATGAGATAAAGTTTACCCCAAAAGAGACTAAAGGGTGGCACACCTGCAAGTGAGAGCATAAAAATACCCATAATTACAGCAGCGATCGGAGAGGTAGAGATCATCCCTGAGAATTTCTCAAAAGGATGGTCATAACGCTCATCAAAGCTCTTTTTCTTATGCTGAGAGATCCAGAGCATCGCAAAAGCTCCCAGATTGGTTACCATAAAAAATGCATAGTAGAGGAAGATACTACTGTTGGCCTTGGTTGTGCCTAGAGCCAGTGCTGCCATGATGAAGCCTGCATGAGAGATAGAGCTGTATGCCAGCATACGTTTGACGTCTAGCTGTACCAGTGCCATCATGTTAGAAAGTGTCATCGTAATAACTGCTATAATGATAATCAAGTAGGAAACCGCCTCGATATCCAGATTGATATAGACACCAAAAATACGCATCGCTACGACCACCATGGCTAGTTTTGGCACGATAGACATATACCCTGCCATCGGAGCAGAGGAGCCCTCGTATACATCAGGTGTCCACATATGGAAGGGGAAGAGTGAAACCTTGAAGCCCACTGCTACCAGCATCATGACTACCCCACCCATGACTGCTAGCATCGTGCCATTGGTACCTGCATCTTGCGACTGGAGAATTTTGGCAACTTCATAGAGCTCGACAGAGCCTGTAAGTGCATAAATAGCGGCAGAACCCATGAGGTAGAAACCTGCGGCCAATGCACCCATAGTAAAGTATTTGACGGCTGCCTCATGTGCACCTCTGGTATTGTGCATAGCGATGAGTGTATAGAGTGAGAGTGAGGCTGTCTCTAGACCCACAAAAATCAGAATCAAGTTATCACTAGAGACCATAAACTGGAATCCTGCTACCATAAAGAGGAAGAGTGCAAAATACTCGGGGTAGGAGTACTCATGAAAGCGCTTGTTTGATGCGGTCAGTGCCAAAGGGATAAAGAGAATCGATGCCATAAGAATAATCAACTGCGATATCACCGAAAGCCCATCTACGAGCATCATATCAAAGAAGCCTCGCTCATTGATATTCAAACCATAGGTTGCACCAATATCAATGAAAAGAATCAACATAGTTAACATGACATAGAGTGTCTTGTCCAAGTTGTCTTTGAAGAGATCAATGATGAGTATAAGCAATGCACCACCAATAGCAATCAACATCGGAGAGAGCGTAATGAGGTTTAGAGATTCTAAACTTACTGAGATAGGTTCTAACATTATTTCATCTCCTTTCTGGTTTTGCTAACCAGTATGGTGGCTTTCGCCTCCTTGTTCTGGGCCTTTTCATGCATGAAGCTGGTCAATGCCTTGACTGAGTTGTCGATAGGTACCAGTACTGGCTTGGGATAGACACCTAGCCAGATGACAATCAGTACCAGTGGTACCAGTGCCGCCATCTCTTTGCCATCCAAGTCACTGAGTGTCTTGTTGGCATCATTGGTCACGGGACCAAAAAAGCTACGCTTATAAAGATTGAGCATATAGACTGCTCCAAGGATAATCGAAGTACCAGCCAATGCAGTCATAATAGGCGAGACCTTGTAGAATCCAATCAGAGAGAGATACTCCCCAACAAACCCAATCGTCAATGGCAATCCAACAGATGCCATCAACATAATCCCGTAAATCACTGCATATTTGGGCATGACCGATGCCAGCCCTCCAAACTCACTCATGAGCTTGGTATGTCGTCTGTCATAGATAGAGCCTACCAACAAAAACAGTGCTCCTGAGACGATACCATGTGAAAGCATCAAAAAGATCGATCCCGTAATACCCTCTGCATTCATGGCAAACGTACCGATAATAATCACACCCATGTGTGAAACAGAAGAGTAGGCAATGGTCTGCTTCATGTCCTCTTGGGCATAGGCAACCATAGCGGTATAGATAATCATAATGATAGCAATAATTGCTACAGGCGTAATATACATCACCGAAGCATCAGGGAACATCGGTAGTGAGAATCGTACAAATCCGTAGGTACCCATTTTGAGCAGTACTGCTGCCAATATCACAGAGCCCACTGTCGGTGCCTGTCCATGTGCATAGGGCAACCACGTATGGAATGGGAACATTGGTACCTTGATCGCAAATCCGAGGAAGAATGCCCAGAAGAGCCACTTTTCTACATCTAGTGGCAGAATCAATGCATACCAATCAGTAATCGCGAAGCTCCAAGCACCCGAGACTGAGTGATAGACATAAGCCACATACAGCATGCCCACAAGCATAATCAATGAGCCTGCAAAGGTATAGAGGAAGAACTTGACTGCCGCATACAGCCTACGCTCTCCACCCCATGCACCGATGATATAAAGCATCGGCACCAGTGAGAACTCCCAGAAGAGGTAGAAGAGTATTGCATCCAAAGAGATAAAGACACCAATCATGGCTACTTCTAGGAAGAGTAGTGTAATAATCAAGTTTTTTATATTTTTTTCAATATTCAAGGCAATGATACCTATCAGAGTCATCAACGTAGCCATGATAATAATAAAGAGACTAATACCATCTACCGCCACATAATAGCTAATACCAAAATCAGCTACCAATGGAATGTTTTGAATAAACTGGAATCCTGCATGGTTCACATCAAAAGACATCCACAGCCACAAGGAGAGCAAGAACTCAATGGAAGCCACAGCAATACCATAGGCTCTAATACTATCCTTGTTGACAATGAAGCCAAGCAATCCCGCAAGTAGCGGGAAGAAGAGTAGTACGGTTAAAATATTTTCCATTAGTTAGCTCCTTGGCTGAGTTTATAGGCAACAAAAGCAATGACTATGAGAAGTACTGCTCCCCCTGCCATCCATCTGAGGTAGTCAGAGAGGTTACCTGTCTGCATTTTGCGTGTGTTGTCGCCTGTGCTTTTGATGATACTTCCAATACCATCTACAGTCGCATCCACTATTTTTTGATCTATCACACCCCAAGAGAATCGAGAGAGTGCCGCATAGGGTTTAGAGAAAATATTCTCATAGAGAATAGGTATATAGTATTGGTTTGACAACAATTTATAAACAAAAGAACTCTCCAGCTTTTCGTTACGCTTGAGCCCTCTGTTGTATTTGATGTAGGCAAGCACGATACCGCCTACTGCAAAGGCAATCACTGCCAATCCCAATATCCATGCGATATGATGTGTATGCTCACTCATGTGATATTCAGGCAGTAGTGCTGTGACAAAGTGCTCATACCAGTCCTTGAAGAATCCTGCAATGACAGCGAGAATCGCCAATGGTGCCATACCAATCAATACATATTTGTACATCTCATGTGGGTGTGCACCAATCTCATGATAACGCTCACCACCATGGAAAGTCAAGAAGACCTGTCTAAAGCTATAGAATGCTGTCATTCCCGCTGTGATAACAAGAATCGCCCAGAGGATATAGGTATGCTCATTGAACGCCGTCTCGATGATTGCGTCCTTGGAGAAGTATCCGGCAAATCCTATGCCTGCAATACCGATTCCTGAGAGTGCCAATGAAGCCAGCCCCATATAGGCATAGGTCCAGCCCATGACCTTTTTGAGTCCACCCATTTTGAAGATGTCCAGCTCGCCATCCATCGCATGCATGACGTTACCTGCACCCAAGAAGAGCAGTGCCTTGAAGAATGCATGTGCCGCCAAGTGGAAAAGTGCGATCCAATACGCACCCAAACCAGCAGCAGCAAACATATACCCCAACTGAGAGAGGGTAGAAAAAGCAATGATACGCTTGAGATCACGGTTGACCAATGCCATCGATGCAGCAAAAATCGCAACAAACGTACCCAAACAGGCGATAAAGTAACTCACCCAGTGTACCGCTTCCATCGCATAGAGTGGATTGGCACGAATCACCAAGAAGACACCTGCTGTTACCATAGTAGCTGCGTGAATCAATGCAGAAACTGGCGTAGGACCCTCCATCGCATCCGTCAGCCATGTATGCAGTGGAAACTGTGCTGACTTGCCCATGGCACCGATAAAGAGGAAAATCGCAGCAGAAACCAATACGCCAGAACCGAGGCTTGGCAATGCAGCAAAGACCACATCATACTGTAGTGATCCGATATTCCAGTAGAGAATAAAGATACCAATCAGCATCCCAAGGTCAGCGATACGGTTCATGATAAACGCTTCGTTGGCTGCCCATGAAGGAGAAATCGAAGGATTCACATCACGCGAAACATCCTCTTTGTGATACCAGAATCCAATCAGCAGCCATGAACAGACACCAACCCCTTCCCAGCCGATAAACAGACCCAAGAAGTTGTCACTCATTACCAAGACCATCATCGAAAAGACGAAAGCGGAGAGATAAGAGAAGAATCGGTTGAAGCTCTTGTCATGATCCATGTAGCCATTGGAGTAGATATGCACAACCGTAGAAACCAGCGTAACTACTGCCATCATCGTCACAGATATCTGATCAACGAGGAAACCAAAAGGAATCATCATATCACCAGCCATGATCCAATCCATCATACGTACGTGAATGGGTCCCACTGTCATCACGTGATTAAACAGAATCACTGATGAGACAAAAGAGATAAACAGCAATGAGGATGTAACAATGCCTGTAATAATATTTTTGGGTTTCATCCCAAAGAGTGCTGCAAACAGCGAACCTACCAGTGGCGAAAAGAGCGCTATATAAACTAAATTTTCCATCATTACCCCCTCATCACTGTAAATGCATCTAGATCAAGCGTGCCATACTTTTTGTAAAGCACTATCAACAATCCAAGACCCACAGCCACTTCGCTCGCAGCTACGGCTACGATGAAAAAAGCAAACATCTGTCCTGCCAAATCATGGTAGTGGTTGGAAATCGCTGCAAATGCAATATTGGCTGCATTGAGCATAATCTCTGTCGCAAAAAAGAGCATGAGTAGATTTTTCCGTCTCAACACCCCAATCAATCCTATTGCAAATAGGATACCTGAGAGTATCAAATAATGACTCAGTCCTATCATCTGTCGCCTCCTTGTGTCATCTCTAGCATCTCTTCATCCTCTTCGGTAGAGAGACTTACGTCCATTTTTTTGCCTGCAAGTATAATACCTGCAATCATCGCAACCAGCAGCATAATCGCTGCCACTTCAAATGGTACGAGGTATTTGGTAAAAAGCACCAAACCTACCGCTTGTGGATTGGTTGCATGTGCTACTGATGGGTAGAGTGATGCTGCTCCCTGTCCAATGATAGGAGCAGAAAAAACCAATACCAACATCAGTGCAATCGCACCTCCTAGCACAAAAACTGTCGCTGCACTACCGTTGTGCTCTTTGATATCTTTGTTGGTATCGAAAAACATCATAGCAAATGAGTAGAGTGCCATAATAGCACCTACATACACAATCAACTGGACAACCCCTAAAAAGTCTGCCCCCAACATAAAGAAAAGTCCTGAGATCAACACCATGCCAGCAGCCAGTGCTGTCATCGCGTAAAGGACATTTTTAGTCATCACTGTCACTAGAAAGAGAACGGTAATGAGCAGTGCGAAAAAATAAAAAGCAAATGTTATCATCTGTACTCCCTAATACGCTAATGGCGTTTTTTTAATATTCTCATCCGCATTTGGCGTAATCGCTCCAAATCCAGGATACTCTTTTTGTCTCTTGAGTTCATCAATGGGTGTCAGCATGTCCTCAAAGAGTGAAAAGCTAGCCCTCTGCTCTGAAGCAGTTTCATAACGCCCACCATGCACAATCGCCAGCTCTGGGCAGACCTCG
>CAZEIN010000360.1:0-21245 GCA_964512425.1 uncultured Sulfurovum sp. | reverse complement strand
CTTAAAATGTTTGATTTGATTCTTCATATTTACTCCTCTCTGAAATCGTAGTATAGGGCCTGACATAGCTTTGCCATCGAAATGCCTGTGGTGCTTTTTGTATGGCTTGTAAAATCCGTGCTTTGTTGGCTTTGGCTTGTTTAATGGGAACAACTTTATGTTTGGTGAGTTGTTTGATCTCTGTACGTTTTTTGCCTACAGATTTTCGTCCTATACACTTCATAGGACTGACTGCTTTTCCATTTTGATAGAGCCCAAAATGCAGGTGGGGTGCTGTACTTCGACCCGTATTGCCTACATAGCCAATCACCTGTCCTCGTTTGACATATTGCCCCCGTTTGACGGCGATGCTGTTTTGATGGGCATAGAGGGAGACATACCCTCCGGCATGTTTGATTTTCACCACCTTGCCATAGCCTCCCATCCACCCCGCGTAAATGACTTTTCCTGCATGTGTGGCATAGATTCTAGTCCCTCTCTTGGCTCCAATATCAATCCCCAAGTGGGGACGATACTTTTTGAGGATAGGATGCCACCGTTTATAGGTAAATTTTGAGGTGATTCTCATCCTATTGATTGGTTTTCTAAAGGTATTGCCGCGATCTGTTTTGGTCTTTTTTTCTACTGTGTAGGCTACATTTTTATATACATTATCATAATAGGTGCCTTCACTATCCCCAAAAATAAACTTTTTGACCCCGTGGGTTTGTATGAGAGAGGCTTTTATTTTAGGTGCGCCAAATGGTTTGCCTAGTCTACTTCTTTGTGTATAAACAAAGGAGACGTTATCGCCTTTTTGAAGCTTTCTAAAGTTCACTGTTTTGCCATAATATTTTTTGAGGAGATAGCCCAGTCTAGGATTTTTGGTCCAGTGGTTGATATCGTCATAAAAACCTCTCTCGGTGACAAAAGAGACTGTATCTGTAAATGTTCTACAGACAATAGGCACCAAATCAAAATGGTAAGATTCTCCACCAATATCCCGAAAGAGATGGATCTGCATCTCCTCACCTACAGGGATGAGAGCTTGCACCAATGTATCACCCTCTCTCAGTTCGTAAAATCTCTCTCCAGCTTGTATCTCAGAGAGGTATTGAAGGTCTTCGGCTGTGATGCTTTTGAGTAGAGAGACAGGTACGGCATTTTTTTCTAGGTAGATAGAGAAAACTTCTCCGCTTTTCCACTTTTTCTGGCTAATTTTTGCAGAAAAAAGCAACAGTGTAGTTAAAAAAAGTATCCATAATACTCTCAAGAACAGTTCCCCCGATATATTTAGGTAATACCCAAATCCAAAAATAGACATTCATGACTACGCACTATCATCGCATTCAAGGACTTTGCGTAAAACCATCATCGAACCTTGGGTGCGACTCAAATTTTACACAAACCCCTCAAATACGAGCATAGCACATGTTCAAAGAATTCCATTTCTGGATTTGGGTAATAGGAAATCAAATAAGATTATACTAAATATTCTCCCTATTAAGCTTTTAGAAGTATAATCTATCCAGCGAAATACAAGGATTTTTCTGAATATGGAAACAAAACATCTCGAAGCACTTCAAGATATCGTCGGACAAGAGAATGTCTATAGCGACAAAGCACATCTCATCGCCTACTCTTATGATGCTACACGTACACGGTTTGAGCCCGATGCCGTGGTTTTTCCACGACACGAAGAGGATGTGAGTCGTCTACTCATCTACTGTAACCAGCATGGCATCGTGGTGACACCACGAGGGGCAGGGTCAGGATTTACCGGAGGGGCACTGCCTACGAGTGGTGGCATCATCCTCGCTATGGAAAAGCATATGAATAAAATCTTGGAGATTGATACTCAAAACATGGTCGCAGTGGTACAGCCAGGTGTGATCAATATGGATTTGCAAAAAGCAGCCGAAGAGGTAGGACTGTTTTATCCACCCGATCCTGCTAGTGAAGCATACTCTACATTGGGAGGAAACGTCAGTGAAAATGCAGGAGGTATGCGTGCTGCCAAGTATGGTATCACCAAAGATTTTGTGATGGCGATGCGTGCCGTGCGTGCCAATGGCGATATCATTCGTGCAGGCAAACGGACGATCAAGGATGTGGCAGGCTACCATATCGCAGGTATCCTCATCGCCTCAGAGGGTACACTGGCTGTCACGACAGAGATTACCCTCAAACTCATCCCCAAACCCACATTTACCAAAGCCTATATGGGCATCTTTCCTACTGTTGAGGATGCGATGAATGCGGTCTTTAAATCACTGGCATCTGGAGCCAATCCTGTGGCTATGGAGTTTATCGATTCACTCGTTGTCCATTCGCTCAAAGAGAAGATTGGGATAGAACTCCCCAAAGAAGCAGGAGCTTTACTGATTGGTGATGTAGATGGAAATGTCATCGAAGAGGTAGCATTTCAGCTGGCAGTGTTGGAAAAATCTTTCCGAGAAAACCATGCCCAAGACTTCATCATCGCAGATCCAGGCCCAGAGCGTAACACCCTCTGGCATGCCAGACGCAGTGCCTCTCCCTCAGTGACATACTACGGTGACAAAAAGCTCAACGAAGATATCTCCGTGCCACGCTCTATGCTCCCAGAAGCACTCAAGCGCATCTATGCCGTGGGTGAAAAATATGGACTCAGTGTACCCTGCTTTGGGCATGCAGGCGATGGCAATATCCATGTCAATGTGATGCTCGATGGTTCCGATACGCAGGCATTGGCTGATGGGCACAAAGCGATCGAGGAGATCTTTGAACTGGTCGTAGAGATGGGCGGCACACTCAGTGGAGAGCATGGCATCGGTACCTCCAAGGCACCCTATATGGGTATCGCTTTTCGTGATGCAGAGTTACAGCTATTCCGAGATATCAAACAGGCATTTGACCCCAACAATATCCTCAATCCTGGCAAAATGGGACCGCCTAGGTGAAAAGAAAATGGCGACTCAACGTACTCTTTCGTCACTATTATATATTTTTGAGGGATTTTTTCAAGGATCTTTTTGATGACAAGATCGGACATTATGCCTCTAGCTTGAGCTGGAGTACGCTCTTTTCTATCATTCCTCTGATGGTGATAATGCTTTGGGTATTTACCATGCTCCCTATGTTTGACTCCGTGTATGACAAAATAGAGAAACTCATCTTCTCCAACCTTATGCCCACAGATTCTCAAGAGGTGATGGTCTATATCAATACCTTTATCGAAAACTCCGACAAACTGGGTCTACTGGGCATCATCTATGTACTGTTTGCGGTCTTTATGTTTTTCAAAAACTATGACTATATCATCAATGATATCTTTGATGTCCCAGGCAGACGACTCCTCAAGGCAATCAAAACCTATATTTTGCTCCTTCTGGCGATTCCTACGATGCTAGGAGGTTCATTCTGGCTCTCTGCATTGATTCAGGGATACCTGGACCAAAATAGTATTACCAGCACGATACACCTCTTCTATTTTCTCCCTTTTTTGGTCATCTGGGCAATGTTCTATATCGCTTATCAACTCTCCCCCCATACTAAAGTCTCACTACAAGCTGCCACAATCAGCTCTTTTATCGCCTCACTCGTCTGGTATCTGAGCAAAAGCGGCTTTGTTTTTTATGTCCTGCACAACAAAACCTATACCAGCATCTACGGAAGTATCGGTACATTACTCTTCTTTTTCCTCTGGATCTATATCTCATGGGCAATCTTTTTGCATGGGATGAAGTTTTGCGAACTATTGGACAAAGACGAGGAGATTGAACATATCTAGAAACATCAATTTTATTCACTACAATCATAAGGAAATTGAATAAAAATTATACCTTTTTCTTAAGTATTGCTATTCTATACTATTCATGAAATATTGTGGGTTTACTCACGGTTTCCTCTGCTCACTTTGAGTGAGAAATATTATACAAGGGTTTGCATCATGAACTTGTTTATACTCTTTACCCTCCTCGCGATTTTCCTCTCTTTTCTACGTTTTGTCAAAGGACCACACTTGACAGATAGAATTGTTGCGTTTGATACGATGAGTATTATTGCTGTCTCTCTTTTGGTGCTGCTTTCTGTCAGTGCCAAGAGTAGTCTCTATCTCGATGTGGCATTAGTCTTTGCACTGATCGGGTTTGTGGGTACTATCATCTTTGCCAGATTTAATGTGACAAAGGAGAGTGATGATGTTTGATCTTATAGGATATATACTCATTGGCTTGGGTATCGTGTTTCTCTTGATGAGTGCCATTGGATTGCTGAGGATGCCCGATACCCTTACCCGTATGCATGCGGGCACCAAAGCTTCTACACTGGGCAGTTTATTGATAGCAGGCGGGGTGATGTGGATAGAGCCCTCCATGAGTCCAAAGTTGGCTTTGTTGGCACTATTCATTCTCCTGACTAACCCACTCTCCTCCTCTATTCTGGCGAGGAGCACATATCTAAAACATGGATTTCTCAACCAGAGTGGCATAGATGATCTCAAGGAGAAAGAACAATGATAGGCTTAATCATACTCTCAACCTTTATGGTATTGATCGTGCTGTCTGTTTTGATTATTCAAAACGAAGACTTGCCTCACAGTGTGATACTGTTCATGGGATTTGGACTAGGGAGTGTTATTCTCTTCTTTCTCTTCTCTGCTCCTGATGTAGCACTGACAGAAGCGGTCATCGGCACAGGGATTAGCGGTGTAGTGTTTCTGGTCACACTCCTACAAATTAGAGCAAAGGAGACGAAAAAATGAATCTCAAAAAAGACATCAAAATCGAGACAGTAATGGTCTCCCTCCTCATCTCTGTAATGACAGTGATGCTGCTCTCTCTTTTTTTACACTTTGATACCATCTCTAGCTCTATCGGTACAGAGATTCTCGGACTCAATGCTAGCACTACAGGCACTGCCAATGCAGTCACTTCTGTAGTAACCTACTTTAGAGGATTTGATACACTCGGAGAGGTTACCATCCTGTTCCTCTCCATCTTTGGTATTGGACTGGGCTTGGATGGCTATAGAGAGAAACTCAATATCTTTGCCTATGAAAACAATCTACTCAAGATCGCCGTACAAATGCTTTTTCCTCTCATTATTCTCTTTGGGTTTTATGTTATTATCCATGGACACCTCAGTCCTGGTGGTGGCTTCCAAGGAGGTGTGATTATCGCCAGTGCCTACCTATTGAAGTTCTTGGCAAAAAATGATGACTTCTCTCTCAACCACAAGCTTATGGGATTGATTGAGGCGTTGAGTGGTGCAGGTTTTGTCTTGATTGGTATCCTTGGGCTACTACTTGTCAATCAAGCTTTTGACAACTTTTTACCTCTGGGTACGCTAGGCAAACTCTTTAGTGGCGGGGTAATTCCGCTTATTTATATCTTCGTAGGGATGAAAGTCTCTGCGGAGATCACTGCTCTGGTGGAGTATTTTATAAGGATCAAAGATGCTGAATAGCTTAAATCAAACACCTTTTTTGCATATGGTGATTACCATAGGAGCACTGATATTGCTTGCCATAGGATTGGTTGGGGCATTGACCAAGAAAAATCTCTTTAAAATCTTTCTCTCATTCTCGATTGCGGAGGCAAGCCTCTTTCTCTACTTTATAGGCATGCATTTTGAAGTAGGAAAGATTGCCCCCATCGTGACAGAGCAGATGACACAATTTAGTCTAGAGATGGTTGACCCTGTACCACAAGCCATGATTTTGACCACCATTGTCATTGCTATCGCTGTATTGTCATTGGCACTCTCATTTATCATCAACTATTTCAAGTTGACCAACAATATGCGGGTCAATGAGATGGATGAGCTAGGAGAAGAAAAATGAGTCTACTCTATTTTATATTGATACCACTTCTGGCATCATTCTTGACCCCATTCTTCAGAAATACTCTCAAGTATGTCTCTGTAGTGATTGCACTGGTTCTTTGGGTATATGCACTGAGTTTCATTGGTGGGGATGTGGGGCATGTACCTATCATAGAGAGAATCTCCTTTGATTCTCCATTGAGCATCTTTTTTGTACTCGATGCAGCCTCTCTCTTCTTTATCGTGCTCTTTACAACCATGATGCTACTCTTTGCCCTCTATCAACTGACCGAGGAGAGTAGCACAGAGATGTTTATGCTTACCAACATGCTATTGGCAAGTGTCTCTGGTTTGGTACTGAGTGGGGATATCTTCAATATCTATATCTTCTTTGAGATTGCCAGTATCACCGCCTATATCTTTACCTCTCTCAATCGAGACAAAAAGGCCTATAGTGGTGCGATACGCTATATGATTATTGGCGGATTTGCCTCTATCTTCTTGCTCATTGGTATTATGACGATTTATCTCACTATCGGTTCACTCAACCTAGCAACCATTAGTGAAAAGTTTGCTACGATCCATAGCAATACACAGTTCTTGATTCTGCTTTCACTCTTTATTGGGTTTGGCATCAAAGCAGAAATCTTTCCTCTCAATTTTTGGGTGGTCGATATTTACCAAGCCAGCCGCAACAAGGTCAATGCACTCTTTTCTGCAGTACTTTCCAAAGCCTATATCTTTGTCTTTTTCCATATCGCTTATCTTTTACATGCCAATGTCAAGCAGTTGGGCTTTTTGGCACTGTTGGGTATCACCTCCTTTGCCGTGTCTGAACTCTCCGCACTCAGTAGCAAAGAGACCAAAAGAATCTTTGCTTACTCCACACTGGGACAGATTGGTGTACTCTTCATCGCACTCTCTAGTGGGTCGATAGAGGTCATGACAGGTGCGCTATTCTTGGTCGCACTGCATGCCACTGCAAAACTGATGCTCTTCCTCTCGCTAGATATCTTAGAGAGGCGATTTGAAGGTAGCTCTATAGCCATTTTCAAACAGTTCCAGTCTCCCTTTTTAGCCTCTATTTTCATCATAGGGTTTCTCTCTCTTTTAGGGCTTCCTCCTTTTGGTGGCTTTATCGCCAAACTGACGATTCTCAAGGGGCTTGTTGGAGTAGGTGCCTACCTCACAGTAGCTGCTATTCTACTTATCTCACTGGTTGAAGCGGTATATCTCTTTAGGTTATTGGGGAGCATGAGAGACCCACAACCCAAAGCCACACTCACCATTGCCCCACTACAAAAGATCCTCTTGGGACTTATGGCACTATGCATTCTCTATACAGGACTCTTTCCTGAGCCGCTCCTATCTTTTTGTCAAGATGCGGCAACTGCACTACTAGGAGGCATTCATGTTTAATTTTGCTGTGACCCCATTGGGAAACCTCTTTTTTGCTATGACCATCATGGTATTTGTCTCACTATTCTATATCAGGAGAGGTACGACACCATTTCTTTTGCATCTGCTGCTTTTTGTCTCTTTGACTATGATTTTCTATGCCAGTGATCTGATCACACTCTTTATAGGCTGGGAAGTGATGAGCTGGAGTAGTTATTTCATTATTGCCCGCAATGCAAAGCCCAGAACACTCCAAAAATACATCCTCTTCAATCTAGGAGCTGGATTTGCACTCTTGGGTGCTATCGTCATTATCTATAGCTTTACAGGAACGGCACTCTATCACGAGATTGATATCAGTAAAATCCCTGCAACCTTGCATCTGCCACTCACACTGCTACTACTCGTGACCATTTTTGTCAAATCAGGGGTGCTTCCTTTTCACTATTGGGTTGTAGACACTTACGAAGAGTCAAGCCATCTCTTTAGTGCTATTTTAAGTGCTATGATCTCCAAGGCAGGGATTTTTCTCTTTATTCTCATGTTCACACAGATTATAGGCTACGAACAGCTGGACAGTAGCGTATTTACTGTAGTGGCATGGCTGGGGGTGATCACCTCTGTTGTTGCTACCTTTAAAGCGATCTCACAAGACAGTATGAAGCGTCTCTTGGCCTACTCATCTATCGCACAAATTGGGTATATCATCACCATCTTTTCTGTACTCAACGGCAGTGGCTTGGAGGCAGGACTCTACCATACCATGATCCATACGATGGTCAAACTCCTGCTCTTTGTGAACATTGCCTCAATCATTGCGATTACTGGCAAAGAGAGATTCAGTGAACTGGGTGGATTGATCTACCGTTATCCTGTACTGTTTGTGCTATTGCTGATTGGAATCATTGGATTGGCGGGGATGCCTCCACTAGGGGGATTCAACTCCAAATTCTTGATTTATACCACGCTACTAGAAGAGAAACGTGCGGTACTGCTAACTGCAGTGATGTTCAGTTCTGCCTCTGCTTTTCTCTACTGCTTCAAACTCATCTATGGTATCTATCTCGGGCAACCGACACAGCCAGTAAGCCAGCATAAAAAGCTCTCACTCTGCTACTATGTCCCACAATGGATCGGTGCGATACTTTTGGTGACTCTTGGTATTTTCCCCTCTTTGGGAGCGATTGTACTCAACCCTATCTTGACATCACTGGGCTTTGAGGTGACAGCCTACCAAAGCCTCTTTATACTCGATGGTGGCTTCGCATCATTCAATGGTGGCATACTAATGCTAGTCTTTGGCAGCATCTTTGTATGGGTACTTTTAATCACGACCTCTATGAAAAACCGTACGCGCCAAGTACGAGATAGATTGGATATTAGCTACTGTGGAGAGGTGCCTGATCCCAAGATCAACTTGCACTACGGCTATGGTATAGGGGAGGAGCTTAGACGCATTGGATTCATCCGAGTGATCCTACAGAACTCTGCTGCACCGTATTGGGAGCGTATCGCAACGGTCGCTGGAGACAGCTCACTGCTTCTCAAAAAGCTTTATGGTCTGACCGTACAAAATGTAGGGGTAGTCACCATACTCTTTTTTGTACTATTACTTTTTATGGGGGTACAGTAATGTTTGTTTTCCTAGATGTACTTATGATGCTTCTGTTGGCATACTTCTTTGGATTTTTGTACTATGGTCTCTACCGTAATATCTCGGCCAGAGTGCATGGGAGATTTGGTCCTTCGCTGGCACAATCCTTCTATGACAGTATGAAACTCTTCTCCAAGGAGAACACCACCAACTTTGGATGGATGTTCTACGCAGGAATTATTTTTATGACCACAGGGGCCGTGATGACAGTATTGTTCATCCCCTATCTCAATCATGGTGATTGGCTCATGGGCTTTAGCCAACAAGGAAATCTCCTGGTCATCCTCTACTTGATGGTCTTGGGGCCTTTGGGCAATGCTATGGGCATTGGTAGCAACGGCAACCCCTTTGGTGTCATGGGTATCACCAGAGGATTGACCAGGCTGATTGGGCTAGAATTGCCCTTTTATATCGCAGTGATCGGTCTCATGGTCGCCAACCAGAGTGCCGATATCGGTACGATGATGAGCAACCAAAGTCTAGCAGGATATAACGCCTTTACACACCCGTTGCTCTTTATCGGGGCATTTATTTCATTTTTAGGTTTCATGGGGAAATCTCCTTTTGACGTGGTAGGTGCACCTCCTGAGGTCTATAGTGGGCCCGCTACTGAGTTTAGTGGTAAATTCTTTGCATTAGCATTATCGCAGAGTGCTATTTTCTCTTTTGCTAAACTACTACTGATGGTTGACCTGTTTTTAGGGGGTGCTTCATCACTATTGGACCTGGTACTCAAGACCTTTGTACTCTTTTTGGTAGCGGTATTTGTCGGCAATGTCTATGCGAGATTCACAACATCCCAGAGTGTTACATTTTTGATTAAAGTCCCCTCCGTTATCGCATTGGTGGGACTATTTTTTGTATAAGGATACAACATGCAAGAAGGATTTATAGACTATCAAAAGGTCTTAAACAACGAAGAACACGCTATCAAAAGCACACAAAGTGTCATTGAAAAAGCAGTCGATTGGTTTCGCTCCAAGAGTATGTTTGTACTGGCATATGGCACGGGATGTGGAGCCATCGAAATGCCGCCTACCTTTACGAGTCGATATGATATTGAACGACTCGGTGTGGTAGGGGTAGCAACCCCTAGACAAGCCGATATCCTCATCGTCTCTGGCTACTGCTCATATAAGACGCTCAAAAGAGTGTTACGTAGCTATGAGCAGATGAATGATCCCAAATATGTCATCGCATTGGGTAGTTGTACGATCAATGGCGGCATGTACTGGGACAGCTACAATACCATCAAAAAGCTTGAAGACTATCTCCCCGTTGACATCTACGTAAACGGTTGTATGCCACGTCCAGAAGCACTCATCGAAGGTTTTGTCAAGCTCCAAGACAATATCAAACATGCCAAAAGAGAGGCAGGGTATATCAAATACAGAAAGCACCATGCATTCTACAAAGAGAATCAAAAAAAGATCTTTGGAGCGCATATAGAGCCTTCCTATGAAGCCAATTTTGCAGGCATGAATACAGAGAGCAGCACGGAGAGCACCCATGATTGAATTTTTAAAAGCACACTACGATGTCATAGACAAAGGAGGCAATCTCTACAAAATAGAGAGAAGCCCAGAGACACTCATCAGTACGATGGATTTTCTCTCAAGCAACAGCACCTTCATCACACTCTCTCAAATAGCCTGTACAGATTGGATTGAGGAGGGGGTTTTTGCCCTGAACTATATTCTAACAAACTCAGAACGCAATCAAAACCTGATGATTGAGATTCGTATCGGACGAGAAGAGAGTCAAATGCCCACCCTCATAAACCTCTTTCCGCAAGCTGAAGTGATGGAGCGGGATTTACATGAGATGTATGGTATTGACTTTATCGGTCATCCTACACTCTATGATTTTGCACTAGAAAACTGGGAAGAGATACCTCCCATGCGTAGAGAGTTTGATACGCTAGCCTATGTCAATGAGCAGTTTGATTTTAGAGGTGGTAGAGAGGACAACAAGGATGTCAAAGTAGAAATGAAACGCCGTAGAGCAGAGGCAAAAGCCCGAAAAGCGGAAGAAGCAGCACAACAAGAAACAAATAAAAATGAGGAGGCAAGTGATGGAAACCAATAACGCCAATAAGGTCATCAAAATCTATCATGGCCCTCAACACCCAGGGATTACAGGCAACATGAGTGTAGAACTTGACCTCGTGGGAGAGACCATTCAAAAAGCCAGAACCCATGTGGGATATCTGCACCGAGGGTTTGAAAAGCTGATAGAGAGACGTACCCTCATACAGGCATTTACGATTGTCTGCCGTATCTGTGTGCCAGAGCCTGATCCCAACGAGGAGAACTTTGCCAGAGCCATCGAAGGGCTAGCAGGCATAGAGATCAGCCAAAGAGCCAAATTTATCCGCGTCATGGTACTAGAGATGTCACGTATCGCTGCACAAATGCTCTGGATGGGTGGACAGAGTGGCTCCATAGGTCTAGGAACAGTAGGACAGTGGAGTGTCTACGATAGAGATTTGATCCTAGACTTATTTGAGGAGCTCACAGGAGGCAGAGTCTATCATATGTATATCTATCCTGGTGGTGTCAGGAGAGATATACCCGAGGGGTTCCTCAGTAGACTAGAACAACTCTTGGACTATTTGGAAGGTCGATTGCCACAGTATGACAACCTCTTTTTTGAAAATAGCACATTCAAACAGAGAACCATTGGGGTAGGGGTCATCAACCCAGATGAAGCACTCAAGCATGGCTATGTAGGTCAAGCACTCAGGGGATGCGGTATCCAGAGAGACGTGAGACGCGACAACCCCTATCTAGTCTATGATCAGCTGGATTTTGATATCCCTACCTTTGAGGGAGGAGATGTCTATGCCAGAGCATTGGTCAGACGACAGGAGATACGCGAATCGATCAAGATTCTGCGTCAAGTGATTGCACAGATGCCCACAGAGGGAGACGTGATGCAAAAGGTCCCCAAGCATCGCAAATTCAAAATCCCCAAAGATGACATCCTCGTCTCCACAGAATCTGCCAGAGGGGAGTTTAACTATTACATGGCAGGCGATGGCAGCGAAAAGATACGCAGAATGCAGGTCAAAGGTCCTTCACTGATCCATGGGTTCACGCTCTTGGAAAATTTACTTGTCGGAGAAGAGCTCTCTAATGTAGCACTGATTATGAATTCATTGGGTATCTGCCCACCAGAAATAGAGAGGTAACAGCATGAAATTCAATATAGATATCAAAGGAACACTTCTACCATTTACTGCGATAGGCAAGGCATTCAAGCATCCGCAGACTATCTGCTATCCTGCACAGAAAAAAGAGGTCATTGGCGGCTATAGAGGATTCCATACCAACCTACTCAGTGGCTGTATCGGCTGTGCCAACTGCCAAGACATCTGCATGAATGATGCCATTGATATGATCACCATCGAAGAGGATCAAAATCCCAAAAATGCCAGTGGCTGTATCCCCCGCATCGACTACGGACGCTGCTGCTGGTGTAGTCTCTGTACAGATGTCTGCCCCCCAGATTCTCTCCAGCTAGAGGATGAATGTATCTGGGCACATGAAGAGGGCAATCACTTTTTATATATGCCAAAGGATAAATAATGATAGGCAAAAGCATACTACTTTTTTTGGTCTGGCTAGGATTGACCAGCTCGCTAGATAGTCAAGAACTCATCGTAGGTATTGGCGTTTCACTCTTCATAGCAAAGTATTTTACAGCAGATAGCTCAGAGTGTATCCTCAAAGTACTGCCAAAGTATTTCAGATTCATACCTGTATTCCTCAAAGGGCTCATTCAGTCCAATATCGATGTAGCCAAGATCGTCCTCGATCCTAAGCTTCCCACCAACACTGGAATCATCAAGCTAAAAACATCCCTCAAAAGCGACCACGATAAACTCCTACTAGCCAATGCCATCACCCTCACCCCTGGCACCATCACCCTCGATCTTGAGGGAGAGGATATCTATATCCACGTACTTGATCTCAAAACCCTAGATAAAGTACAACTACAAACAGAGATTATTGATGATTGGGAGCGGTATATTATACCAAATCCAAATCCAACAATACACCCCAAAGAACATCCTCGCAAGCATCTGAAAAATATATAGAATTTGAATGAGCTATGGCTAGTACTGCATTCTATACATTTCACAGCTACTCACGATGATGCTCTCTGAGGTATACTATTGTATTGTGATTTGGTATTATTCCTACACATACTGAATAGGTACACAGTAGGTGATGCTAAATTGCTCATCCTCGCTCAGAAAATGGTTCTTTTTAAATATCGTATAGGAGGGCATGGTGGTGGTCTCGTAGCCACTCTGAGGTAGCCAGTGGTGGTAGACCCATTGGATGAGCTTGAGGATATCACCATATCTGCCCTCTACCTCAAATGTGGCATAGATATTACCAAACACCTCAAAGGTAGGCAGGTTGGTGTTTTTGAGTTTTTTTCTACTCTTGGGCACGACACAAGCGACATAGCGACAGCTCTCTAGCGGGGTGATGATGGGGTTGTCATGATACATCCCTATCTCTGTATACTCCTCGATCTCATTGGTATAGATCCATGCGAGCATCTTTTGCCAGATGGGGATGACTGCTCTGTTGTAGCCTTGGTGGCGAATATAGTAGGCGATCTGTGTGTCGAGTTTGACAATCTTGGGGGTCAGATGTGAAAAATCCGCATCAGAGAGTGAGGCAGTCTCAGAGCTACTGAGTATATGGGTAGAGTAGGCTCTATACCCTCCCTTTCGCCATGCTTTGGGTGTCATCTCAAACCGCTGTTTAAATGCTCTGATAAAGGAGGTCTGAGAGCTGTATCCACACATATTGGCGATCTCGGTGATGGTGGAGCGTCTATTGGTGATGAGGAGATTTGAGGCTTTTTGCAGACGGATAGATTTGATCGTCTCGTAGATATTGATACCCATCTGCTCTTTGAAGATTTTATGAAAATGAAACTTGCTGACACCAAACTGCTCTGAGAGTTCATCCATATTGATATCTGTCTCGATATGGTCGGTGATATAGTTCATCAAATCATTGGCTAGACGGCTGTGCCTGAGATAGGTTTCTTTTTTGTGCATAGGGGAGTATAGCATGATTTGCATAGAAAATAGATATTTTTAGCTACTTTACTTCACAAAAACAGATAACTATATAGACAAAATTGGAGTAGAAATAAAAATCCATAAGGAGTACAATATGATGATTATACCAAAAGGAGAGACAATGAAACGATCATTTATCAGAGAAATACTGGAGCACACCACCAATGAGACCATCTCCTTTGCGGGAGGACTCCCCGATGAGAAGCTGTTTCCTCATCTAGACCTCAGAGACTCAGCCCACCATGTTCTAGGAGATAGCAGATCACTACAGTACAGCACCACCCAAGGGTATCTACCGCTGCGTAACAAAATTGCACAGCTCTATACAGAGGAGGGATTTCCTACCACCGCTGCACAGATTATGATCACCTCTGGCTCACAGCAGGCACTGGATATCATCGCTAGATTTCACCATGGAGAGTCTATCACAATAGAGGCTCCCTCCTACCTCGGAGCGATGAATATCTTTGAGCTCAATCAGCTCAACACAGAGAGCGTCACGCTTTATAGTGATGGTATCGACATGGAGGCGTTTGAGCGTAGCTTTAGCCAAACCAAGCTCGCCTACCTCATCCCTGACTACCAGAATCCTACAGGATACAGCTACACACAGCCCAAGAGAGAACAACTCACAGAAATCGTTCATATGCACCAAGGGATACTGATAGAGGATGCCCCCTATAGCGAAATCTATTTCCACAAAAAGCACCCCAGCATCAGCTCCCTACTCTCCAAGCAGAGCTTTCATCTGGGTAGCTTCTCCAAGGTACTCGCACCCAGTCTCAGATTAGGATGGATCAGAGCCAACCAGAGACTGCTAGAGCCACTCATCGCCTACAAGGAGACCATGGATCTGCATAGCAATGGGCTCTCTCAGTATATCCTCGATGACTATCTGACAGATCTGCATCGCTACAAGAGCCACACCAAACTGTTACGCAAAATGTATGCCAAGAAAAAGCAAGTATTTAGCACCTATCTCGATGAGATGTTGCCTGAGTTTGCCTATAACTCTCCACAGGGAGGTATGTTTATCTATGGAAGATTGCCTGAGATTGATGCCTCTGCACTCCTGCAAACCTGTCTCAAACGAGGGGTGATTTTTGTGCCTGGCAATGTATTTTATAGTACACCTCAAGGCAAAGATGAGATTCGTTTTAACTTTACCAATGCCAGTGCCAGAGAGGTGTATAGGGGATTGAAAATCATCGCAGCAGTCTATAGAGAGATGCTAGAGAAGCTTGCAGATGCTGCATAAACCCAAAAAATACAATATTTGGGGTATATTATTGATTTGGTATTAAACAAACAGATATCCCACATATCCAACAGCTACGCCCATCAAGAGCCAAAACGCCCATCTCCACCATATCGCCCAGAGTGACAACCCGATATACCCAGCTACTGCCCAGAGAGGCAGTAGCTTCTGTACACCCTCCATACCCAATGAAAATAGCCACAGCAGTCCACTATCGAGCACCCCTCCTAACCCTAGCAGATGCAAGAGCATACTCAGAGGATAAAAAAGCACAAACGATAATGACAACAGCGGTGACAAGAGTTGCATAGGGGTTGTCAACCCAAATATGCCATGCACCACAGGGAGCATGAGCACAAAGATACCAAGCGGGATAAAGAGTAGGGAGACGATCCAGCTATTGACCTCAGAAGCATACCGCAAGAGCAGGAATATATAGAACACTCCCATGACAGAGAGCCAAAATCCCAGCGATACCAACAGTACAGGAAAAAGCAACAAGAGCGTCAAAGCAATGGTTGTCAAAAAGGTAAAACTCAACAGCTCCATCCCCAGCAAGATGACAACCCATCCGACAAGCACCATCGCATACGATCGCAACAACGAAGGAGGAAAATCTACAAACCAAACATAGCACCCCAACAGCACTATGGTGACCAGCCCCATATCCAATAGACTATAACGATAGGGGAAGTAGCGTTGCTGTAGAGGTCTGTAGGCTAGCAACAACACTCCATAGATCACACTCCAGAGTATCCCTAGATGAAAACCGCTCAGAGCCACCAGATGGCTCACCCCAAGCATCGCTATTTTCTCTCGTAGTTCAGGCAGTAGGGGTGTGGCAAAAAATATCGCTTGGTAAAAGGAGTCTAGCATGGGATCTGTATGTTGTGTTGCCACCTTTGCCAGCAATGTCTGTTTGGTTGTTTTTGGTAGTGTGCGTACCTCTTTGATGCGACTTTTGACATAGAAGTATCCTAGATACTCCCAGAATCGTATCCGCTCATTAGGGTAGATTTGTAGCCGTAGTGTCTTGTTTGTGAGTGCATGTTTTTGGTAGGTGGTGGTGAAAAAGGTCAACCCCTCCTCGCTTTGTACTTTGAGTACGGTGTAGGTTTTGCCATTGCGATGCTTGGGATAGGCATTGAGGACGGTGGCATGGGTATAATAAAAGGGCTTGGAGACAAAAGCCTGATACGCTTGGTAGGAGAACCAAAGTCTCACAGAGACCAGAGAGAGCATCACTAGGACAAAAAGCAGAAAATCCCTAGTCTCTAAAAAGAGTTTTGGCTTCTCTATGACCATCGCACCTCTCCCTCATGAGCCTCATACCCAAATATCATCAGCACAAAATCCTCTCACGGTCTCCCTATATAGGGGGTAACTCTATGCTGCCCTCTCTCATATCGATATTGCCCTCTTCGTAAATCACCTCAAAGGCAGCCTCACTGTTTTTGTCCGCATCCACAAAGCGCGTATAGCGTTTTTGAAATATGAGGTCAACCGTGCCTGTAGGGCCGTTTCTCTGCTTGCCGATGATGAGCTCTGCGTCCTCTTCGGATTTTTTGCGGAACTCGCTTTTAAACTCTTTGCCCTCTGATTTGGCACGCATTTCACGCTCTTTTTCGATCGCTTCACGATAGACATCGTCACGGTAGACAAAGAGGATAATATCCGCATCCTGCTCAATCGCACCAGACTCCCTGAGGTCAGAGAGCATCGGGCGTTTGTTGTCTCTACTCTCCACGCCACGGTTGAGCTGTGAGAGGGCGACGATAGGCATCTCCAGCTCACGAGCGAGCTGCTTGAGCCCTCGTGAGATCTCTGAGATCTCTTGTTGTCTGCCGTCCCTGTTGCCATCTCCACTCATGAGCTGTAGATAATCGATAAAGGCGATAGAGATCTCAGGATTTTGTGCTTTGAGCTTGCGTAGTTTGGAGCGGACATGGTGGATCGTGGCATAGCCGCCATCATCTACAAAAAGCTTCTGCTTGGATACCTCAGAGACAGCAGCAGCGAGCTGTGTCCATTGCTCATCTCTCAAATCCCCCACCCGCAGTGCTTGGAGCGGGATGGAGGTCTTGGCTGAGAGCACTCGTAGCATGAGCTGTTCAGCAGGCATCTCTAGAGAGAAAAATGCCACACCCTCACCACGCTCTATTGCTTTGAGTGTCATGTTGAGTACGAGGGCTGTTTTGCCCATCGCTGGACGCGCTGCGATGATGACCAGATCTCCCTTGCCAAAGCCAGAGGTTTTGTCATTGAGATTTCTAAATCCTGTATCGACCCCGATGAGCTTGGAGTTGCCCAGCTCCTTCATGCGGTTGATCTCATCCATCATGGTCAGTGTAATCTCATCTGATTCACGAAAATCATTACTCATGCTCTCTTGGGTAATCTCATAGAGCTTTTTCTCCACGAGATTCATCACATCTGTGGCTTCGAGATCATCCTCTATGGTGACCTTTTTGATCTCTGTTGCCAGTGTAACCAGTGCGCGTTTGTTTGCCTTGGCTTTGATCTCTTCGAGGTAGGCTTTGGTGTTGGTGATGGGATTGGCAGAGAGGATATCAATCATCGCTACCTCATCAAACTTTCCAATCGCATGGAGCTTTTTGCGGAGGAACTCCTCATCTACAGGCTTCTCCTCGACAAAGAGTGCCTCCATCGCTGTAAAGAGATGCTGATGAAACGGCAGATAAAAATCATGTGGTTTGAGCTTGGCGGCGATATCCTCTAGGATTTCTGGATCAAAAATAATCGCAGAGAGCACGGCACGCTCGATGTTGAGGTTGTACATGTTTTCCATCAAAGTGCCTTTGCTGGAAATAGTGAATAGTGAATAGTGAATAGTGAATAGTAACGCACGTTTAATTCCTCGTCTCTTAAAGCTTTCTGATTAAGAAAGCATACCATAACTATGCACTATTCACTATTAGTTATTCACTCGTTTTGTGCAGCAAAACGCTCTACCTCTGCGACAAAGGCATCTACCAATTGGCTCTCTGGGAGTTTTGCGATGACTTCGCCCTTGACCATGATGAGTCCGTTACCTTTGCCAAAGGCGATGGCGACATCGGCATGTTTAGCCTCACCGATAGCATTGACCACACAGCCCATGACACTCACATCCATAGGGGTTTTGATATGTGCGGTGCGTCGCTCTACCTCTGCAACAGCCGTGACCAAATCCGCTTCGATCCGTCCACAGGTAGGACAGGAGATGATATTGAGCCCCTCTTGGAGTCTGCCTGAGTCTTTGAGGATGGCTTTGCCTACCTTGATCTCCTCCTCTAGCTCTCCTGTGATAGAGATACGCATCGTATCGCCTATGCCATCGAGCAGGAGTGTACCCAATCCTATGGCGGATTTGATCGTTGCATGAAATATCGTACCCGCTTCCGTGACACCCAGATGAAAGGGGTAGTTATTTTGGGGACGGAGCATTCGGTAGGCATCCACTGTTCTGCCTACATCAGAGGCCTTGAGGGAGATTTTGATATCACTAAATCCCAAATCCTCCAGATACTTGATATTGTACTCCGCACTGGCAACCATCCCCTCCGCCGTAGGGCCGTACTTTTGGTCAAACTCTTTTTCGAGTGAGCCGGAGTTGACACCGATACGGATGGGGAGACTACGCTCTTGGCAGGCTTTGACGATCTCTTTGATGCGGGATTTCTCACCGATATTACCAGGGTTAAATCGGATACAGTCTACCCATTTGGCAGCTTCGAGTGCCAGCTTGTAGTTGAAGTGAATATCGGCAATCAGTGGTAGAGAGATCTGCTCTTTGATCGCTTTGAGTGCGAGGGCATCTTCTATCTGAGGTACTGCCACACGCACCATATCAGCCCCTGCAAAATGCAAGCGATTGATCTGCTCCACCGTCGCTCCTACATCTGCTGTATCGCTATAAGTCATAGACTGCACAGAGATCGGTGCATCGCCACCTACAGCTACATCACCGACATAGATCTTCTTGGTAGGAAATCTCGATTTCATCTCGTTTCCCCCCATGAAGATAGTGAATAGTGAATAGTTTTTCATTGTATACTCTCTTTTTTCTCTTTTGTCAAATACTCATTTAATTTGACGATACGAATAGCAAATAGATAACTCTTGTCAGCCAAAATACTCATAAAATAATTTTACCCAAAAAACTTACTATTCACTATTAACTATTCACTATTCACTTCGAATTTTCAAGAAAATTCGACCGGGTCCATATCAATCTCTATCTCACGACAATCAACTGCATGGAGTGCTTTGAGCAAGGGTACTCTATTTTTGGCTCTGAGCAAAATATGAAATCTAAATTTATTGGCAATCCGCTCTATAGGTGCTTTGCCTGAACCTACGATCTCTATCTCTGTAAACGCTTTGAGCTTGGTGACCGTATCGAGGGTGGTCTTGCTGGCTTTGCTCTCATCCTTGTGGGCGATGAGGATGCGTGCTAGGCTGGCATAGGGAGGATAGCGTCCCATCTCCAGAAATGCCAGCTCATCTCTGAGAAATATCTCGTAATCACCCAGATAGCTTTTGAAAAAGTCTGCATCATTGGTCTGCACGATGACGTGTGCTTCTCCGCTGCGTCCACTGCGTCCTGCGATTTGATAGAACAGGCTGATCGCACGCTCTCTGGCACGATAATCTGCCAGCCCCAGGATATAATCCAGCCCCATGATGATGCTCAGTGTGATATTGGCATAGTCGTGTCCTTTGGAGAGCATCTGTGTGCCTAGCAGTAGGTGACTCTCCTCTGATTCAAATCGCTTCAATGCCTCTCGTAGTTTTTTGGCAGTCGTGATGCTGTCTCTGTCAAACTGCTCTACACGGATACCCTCAATACTCTGTTCGATGATCTCTATCGCCTCTTGGGTGCCGATACGCTCAGAGGTGAGTGGGGCACGACCACACTGCGTGCAGGTATCGACAATCGCTTCGGTAAAGTTACAGTAGTGGCATTTGAGGTGTCGATGGTTGCGATGCAGTGCCATACCGACTGAACAGTAGGGGCATAGGTGGGTTTTGCCACAGTGTTGACAATAGAGGTACTTGAAATTCCCCCGCGTAGGCAAAAAGAGTAGCGACTGAGCACCCCGTGCGTAGTTCTCTCCCAATGCCCTGAGCATACTGGCATCGATGCTGTTGCCTGAGATAAAATGATAGTGTTTTTTCCCCTCTCTATAGGGTTTGTCTAGTGTGACCACATCATATTTGTGATAGCTGGAGGGTGAGGGGGTAGCAGAGGCGAGCAGGAGTTTGGCTCCGAGCTTTTGTGCCATGAGTACAGCTACATCACGGGCATGATAGCGTGGGCGTGTCATCGCCTTGTAGCTATCGTCATGCTCCTCATCTACGATGATGAGACCCAGATCCCTGAGTGGCACAAACAGCGCAGACCTGGCACCTGCTACGATACGTATACGCCCCTCATGGATACCCTCTAGGATAGAGGCTTTTTTCTTTTTGCTGAGCTTGGAGTGCCACATCGCCATACTGTCACCAAAATAAATCCGCAGACGCTTCTCCATCTGAGGCGTCAGAGAGATCTCAGGCATGAGAAAAATAGAGGTTTTCCCCTCTTCGAGCATCTCTATCATCAAGGAGATAAATATCTCCGTCTTACCTGACCCTGTCACACCAAAGAGCAGAGATTTGTCTCGGGTTAAAATTTGTCTGTAGGCTTTTTGTTGGTCAGTAGACAAGGTAGGTCGGGGTGTCCCCTCCCCGACCATCACATGCTCATCTCCCTTGGCGGCACCCACGCTCATGGATACTGGAATGTCGAGGACAGGAGACCCCGACCTACGGTGGGGGATAAACAATGACATTGCTTCACCCAATGAAGCGAAATAATACTCTGAGATAAATTTGGCGATTTGTATTTGTGTCTGTGTCTGGTATCTCTCAGAGACATGCACTATCATAGCAGTATCAAACTCTGGCTCAGGCACGCTCTCTAGTATCACTGCATCCACCTGAGTAGATTTGAGAGGCACACAGACCCATCTGCCACGCTCCAGCATCTCTGTAGA
>CAZEIN010000359.1:0-2917 GCA_964512425.1 uncultured Sulfurovum sp. | reverse complement strand
GTTTCATCTTTTTTTCCCATCTATGCCCAACATAAGAGAGGATAGAAGTAATCGCAAAATACATTGCTGCGACAATCAACCATGTCTCAAATGGCGAAAAGGTATTGGCAACAATTTCACGTCCCACTTTAGTCAGATCAGTAATAGAGATAACAGATACTAAAGAGGAGTCTTTAACCAAGGCGATGACTTCACCGACAAGGGTAGGTAATGCACGCTTAAGAGCTTGAGGCATAATGATAGAGCCCATGGTTTGCGTATAGTTCATCCCTAGTGATTTGGCTGCCTCATATTGCCCTTTGTCTATAGACTGGATGGCACCTCTAAGAACTTCTGCAATGTATGCTCCATAAAAGAGCCCTAGTGACATTGCACCAGCATAGAATCTTGGCATATCAAATATTGTAGCAATAATAAAGTAAAAAATGAATATCTGTACCAAGAGTGGTGTACCTCGTATTACAGTAATATATGCTGAAGCGATATATTGCAACACGGGATATTTACCAATACGCATAAATGCTAAAAAGACAGCTATCAAGAAAGCGACCAGTCCACCCAGACCTGATATTTGTAGTGTGACAATCAGACCATTAATCAGTGGGCCAGGTACCAAATGGGTCATCTCTAAAATAGAATCACCTTCATAAATATCATCACCATCTTCGATGACTAGTTTATAGGTATCATCAATACCATAGCTTTTTTTCTCACCTTCGGCTCCAGAAAGGATAACTTGCCCATCTTGTATAGTAGTAACACCATCGAAGTCAGCAGAGATAGACTCTACCTTTTCATATGCAAAGTACTTTGGCACACTGGTCCACTTCCATGAGTAGTTCATATTGCTTGCAGCATAAAAAAGACTAAGCACAAGTAATAGATAAAATCCTATTGCACCTATCTTGCCAAACATGGTACTTTCTAGGAGTCCTTGGCGATGTTTTGACATAACTTATTGTACCTTCTTAAGCCACTTACTGTCAATCATCCACTTTTTATAGATCTTATCATATCTGCCATCATTTTTGACTTGATAGAGAAAGTTATCCAACCAGTTGAGGAAATCAGGATCACCTTTGCGTACTGCCCAACCAAAAGGCTCAAACGTCAAGTCTTTGTCCCAGTGCACAATTCCCTTTCCACCTTTTTTTGCCATAAAGAGTACATTGTACGGCTTATCATAGATAAATGCATCTGCCTTACCATTGAGTACTTCTTGTGCAGCATCTGCTTCGGTCTCAAAGGTTCTTATTTTAGCCTTTTTAAACATTTTTCGTGCGGCAATTTCACCCGTTACGCCCAGTTTAGTCACCACGGTATATTTAGAATTATCAAGATCTTTCCATATTTTTGCCACTGCTGCTATCTTCTCGCTGACGATTAGTGTTTGGCCGGCAGAAATGTAGGGGCTGGCAAAATTAACTTTGAGATTCCGCTTTTGTGTCATAGTCATTCCAGAAGCGATCATATCGTACTTGCCTGTCAATAGCCCAGCGATAATACCATCCCATGCAGTAGGCACAAGTTTGAGTTTTACACCCATCTCTTTTGCCATCATTTTTACCATATCAACATCAAATCCGATAATACTGCCTTTTTTGTCTTTCATCTCAAATGGCATATATCCTGGCTCTAAACCTACACGAAGTTCACCCCTTTTGACAATGGCATTGAGTGCTGAATCCTCCCATACTTTTGAGGCACCTGCCCATGCTGTTAGATTGAAAAGCACTATCAGTGCTAATAAAAACTTTTTCATACTGTCTCCTTGAATTATTTTGGTCAGCTATTAGGAAAGCCCATATAATGACCAGCAAGCATTGTTTGAGTACAATGTTTGCTGGTCATTACTACATGCACTTAGTGCGTGAGGATCTCTTTCAAAAATAACTTTGCTCGATCACTATTAGGATGCTCGAAAAATGCCTTTGGGCTATTCTCCTCTACAATACTTCCCTCGTCCATAAAAACAATTCTGTCTCCCACTTCTTTGGCAAATCCCATCTCATGAGTAACACAGACAATGGTATAGTTTTCACTCGCCAGTGAACGCATCACGTCCAATACCCCACCAATCATCTCAGGATCAAGTGCAGAGGTAGGCTCATCAAATAGAATAATCTTGGGTTGCATCGCCAGCGTTCTTGCAATTGCGACACGCTGCTTCTGCCCTCCACTTAAAGCAGAAGGATAATCATGTGCCTTATGCTCCAATCCCACTTTTATGAGGAGTCGCATTGCGTATATGGACGCTTCATCTTTTGAAATACCCTTGACCTTGATCTGTCCAATACTTGTATTCTCTAAAATAGTAAGATGCGGGAAGAGATTAAAGTGCTGAAATACCATACCTGTTTCGGCTCTAATCTGATTGAGATTAGCATTTTTATGATAAATATCTTTACCATCCACCATAATCATACCATCATCAATCTCTTCTAGTCTATTGATACAACGTATTAGTGTTGATTTTCCACTTCCACTAGGTCCACAGATTACGACAATTTCACCTTCTGTCACACGAAAGTTAATCTCTTTCAGTGCTTGAAAATCTCCAAAAAATTTATTAACGTTACACATTTCGATAATTTTTTCATCCATAACTGTCCTATTTATCTTAAGTAGTACAATTATATTAAAATATCACTAAGACTCTAGATAGTTTATAGATTATTTGAATATATAATTAAAATACAACTACTTACCAAGATATTTATGTTTAATTTCTTCCACTCTGTACTGCTGATAATCTCTAGCATCTCTCTCTTAATGGGTTCACGTAATGGGCTGTTTTCAGGCAATGCGATACCATAATATAGCATCCTCTATACTCCTTACATCACTTGCCTGTAGTCTCTTTTCCATCATATATCACCTCATGAGATAATTATATCAGAGTTTGGCTCAAGAGCAT
>CAZEIN010000358.1:0-4451 GCA_964512425.1 uncultured Sulfurovum sp. | reverse complement strand
TAGCTGCTATGCAGATGCTTGAGTTCGTCTTCACTCTTGCGTCCGTTAATCATACTGCCCAATGCACCCTTGATAGCAAACAGAGACATATAGACATGTGTAATAAAGAGTGCTGCCACTGCCATACCCAAGAAATTATGGATGATTGCAGAGAGGCGTAACTTCTCTATCTGATCCATATCAATCTGTGACAGCAAGGCAATATCGATATTTTGAAAATACATCAATGCGCCCGTAGCAATCATTACCACGCCACCTAGCATCGCAACCCAGAACCATAGCTTCTGACCTGCATTAAACTTGCCAGCAGGAATCTCTCGCTTTTTACGGCTCAGATAGCCCCCTGCGATAAAGAGCCACTTGATATCATCCAGTGTGGGTAGCATCGGTATAAACCACACCAAGAGCATCGGTATCAGTGACAAGGCGAAGAAAACAGTACCGATACTATGCACATAACGTGCATAGAGTACCAAATCGCCTCCTCCTAAATATTTGGCAAAAACCATCATAAACCCAGTAGGTATGATCAATACAAAACCAATAGCTGCAATCCAGTGTACTATCCGCATAAAGAGCGAAAAGATATAGAACTGTCTGCCCTCATGAGAGAACTTTTTGGGCCCTATAATCAAATAATGCAATAGAAAGACCACGAGTACTCCAAGCCCTATATACATAAAGAGTGGCTTGAACCACTCTGTTTGAAAATGGAGGAACTGTGCCCCATACCCCTGCTTATACTGAAGGATATTGCTCAGCATCTCTGAAGACTGGAGGGGGGTACCCGCCCTGCCAGCACTACCATCCTGCATCGCTAGTGGCACTTTGCCCACAAATTCCTTGGCTCCCAAAAAAGAGAGTCCAAGAATAAACATTAATAACTTTTTCATAGGCTTGTCCTAGTTTTTGTAGGCAGTACTCCATCCATACGGTGCAGACTGCACACCATGACCTCTGGATGCGACCCGCTCTCTATAGACTTTGGATACCTCCTGCTCATCACCAACAACCAGTGCCTTGGTAGAGCACATCGCTGCACACATTGGGACTTTGCCCTCTGCGATACGGTTTTGTCCATACTGCTCTCGCTCTTTGGCAGAGTTTGTCTCCTCTGGACCTCCTGCACACATGGTACATTTGTCCATCACGCCTCTGGTGCCAAATGCTCCATCAGTTGGGAACTGTGGGGCACCAAATGGACAGGCATACAGACAGTATCCACACCCTATACAGGTGCTTTTGTCATGGAGTACAATCCCATCCTCTCTGATATAGAAACAGTCTACAGGACAGACCTGCTCACAAGGAGCATCTGTACAGTGCATACAGGCCACTGAGGTAGAGAACTCTTTACCAAAGATCCCCTCGTTGACTGTAATCACCTTTCGCCTGCTGATACCTACTGGTAGCTCATGTGCCTCTGCACAGGCTACTGTACAGCCATCACATTCGATACATCGTTCATCATCACAATAAAATTTCATTCGTGCATATTCGCTCATCTCACACCCCCTACGCTTTTTCTATGCGGCATAATCCGCCTTTGGTCTCAGGGATCTGAGTCACAATGTCATAACCGTAGTTGGTCACCGTGTTCGCACTCTCTCCTACCGCATAAGGCTTGGTGCCCTCTGGATATTTATGAGACAGATCTTCACCTTGGAACATTCCTGCAAAATGGAACGGCAAGAATACTCTATCAGGTGTAACACTATATGAGAAGCGTGCTTTGACTTTAATCTTGGTGCCCTCAGGTGAGTGTACCCAAATCATATTGCCATTTTTGATCCCTAGGTTAAAGGCGAGATCTGGGTGAATATCACAGAACATCTCTGGTGTCAATGCAGCCAGATACTTGGATGCTCTATTCTCTGCACCCGCACCATTCATATTGACTATTCTACCTGTAATGAGATTGATTGGGAACTCTTTGGACCAATCTTTTTCACTCTGCTTACTCTCATAGCTCGTATCTACTCTGTAGTGGTTTGCCTTATCTTTATAGCTTGGGTAGGTCTTTACCAAATCAGGTCTTGGAGAGTGGATAGGCTCTCTGTGCATTGGTATTTGGTCAGGGAATGTCCAGACCTTGGCTCTGGCTTTGGCATTACCGTACGGTGCAATACCCGCTTCCATACATTTTTCAGCGATGATATTGGAGGTATCTACTTTCCAGTTTTTACCTATTTTTGCTTTTTCATCTGCTGTGAGTGTGATACCGAGCACTGCTTCGATATTTTTTGCATTGATCTCTGGATATCCATCAGGATTGGCAGAGTGTGCCGGTGCCGAGCCTTTGCCAGCGAGTAGGTCTACACCATCATGCTCTAAACCAAATCGGTTTCTAAAGCCCATTCCACCCTCTTTGACAGAGCGGTTGATGTTGTACAATACTGGGCTTCCTGAGTGTGTCTCTGTCCAGCATGGCCAAGGCAATCCATAGTACTCACCCTTCATAGGACCAGCACCCCTAAGGCTCACCTCATCAAACATATGCCAGTTGTCTGTATGTTTTTTGAGTCTGGCAGCTGTCCAGCCAGTCAGTCCAATGGTCTTGATAATTCTTGCAATCTCATCGGTTGCATCATCTGGGAAAACGAACTCTTTTTTGTTCTCTTTGACAAGCATTCCTTTGGTGAACTCGTCATAAAAGCCCAGTCTTTTGGCAAACTCAAACATAATCTCATGGTCAGGCTTGCTCTCGTACATAGGCTCTACGACTTTGTATCTCCACTGTGCAGAACGGTTGGTAGCAGTGACTGAACCACTGGTCTCAAACTGTGTTGCTGCTGGTAGAATAAAGACGTCATCTTGTTTGTCTGTCAGTACTGCTGCTTCATTGACAAATGGATCGGCCAATACGATAAGCTCTAGGTTGTCTAGTGCCTCTTTGACTTTGGCTTGTTGTGCGATAGACGTGATACCGTTACCCATGACAAACAGTGCCTTGAGATTGGTGCCTGCATTATGAATCGCATCTTCGCCTGGTTTTCCAGCGAGTACGCCTGAATACCATTTGGCAAGCGTAAAGCCCTTGGCACTCATCATTTTCTCATCTTTGAACCTGCCTTTGAGCCAGTCAAAATCTACACCCCAGCTCTTGGCAAAGTATTTCCATGAACCAGAACTGAGTCCATAGTATCCTGGCAAGGTATGAGAGAGACAGCACATGTCTGTCGCACCTTGTACATTGTCATGACCACGGAGGATATTACATCCACCACCCTCTTCACCCATGTTTCCAAGCGTGAGTTGTAGGATTGGAGCCATACGTGTATTGGAAGAGCCAATAGAGTGCTGTGTCAACCCCATTGCCCAGATCAATGTACCTGGTGTAGATTTTGCATAGACTCTGGTGATTTGCATGAGTAGCTCTGCACTCACACCTGTCACGTCTGCTACCTTTTCAGGTGTCCATTTGGCAGCCTCTTTGCGTATATCATCGATACCAAAGACTCGGTCGTTGATAAACTCTTTGTTCTCCCAGCCATTTTTGAAAATCAGATGTAACATACCATACATAAATGGAATATCAGTACCTGGTCTAATCTGGGCATGAAAGTCTGCTTTTGCGGCAGTTTTAGTAAAACGTGGGTCTACCACGATAATTTGAGCATTATTTCTCTCTTTGGCTTTGAGAAAGTGTCCGAAACCTACTGGGTGATTCACCGCAGGGTTTGCTCCAAAGATAATAATTGCCTTTGCATTCTGTATATCTCCAAGTGAATTGGTCATAGCGCCATAACCCCATGTATTCGCCACACCGGCGACTGTTGCACTATGTCAGATTCGAGCTTGATGATCGATATTGTTTGTTCCGTACATTGCAGCAAATTTTCTAAAGTAATATGCCTGCTCTGTACTCATTTTGGCTGATCCTAGGAAAATAGCTGCATCTGGGCCACTGTTTTCTCTAATATCATTGAGTTTTTTGGCGATTCTATCATAGGCTGTATCCCAACTGATACGCTTCCATTTGCCACCCTCTTTGACCATTGGGTACTTGAGTCTCACCTCTGATTTGACCATATCGATCATATCTGCACCTTTACAGCAGTGTCCACCTTTACTGATAGGGTGATCCTGTGCTACCTCTTGTCTGACCCATACACCATCTTGAACCTCAGCTGTGATACCACATCCTACAGAACATGCTGTACAGATGGTTCTCACCTTCTTTGATCCTGGGAATGGGTTTTTGACTTCCTCTTGTGTTGCTGCTCTTGTCACTCCTGCGGTTGCAAATGCACTGGTTGCACCAAATGCGCCAGCCAAACCTGCCATCTTCAGAAATGAACGTCGACCTACTTTGGTCGATAGAGCCTGTTTAGTATCTGTATTCATACCAAATGTCTCCTTCCTCTAGACTTTGTTTACTGCTACTTTGCAGCATTGTAGTATTCGTCCCACGCCTCGGTCTTTTTGTAGAGTATCTCTTTTTTGGGAGA
>CAZEIN010000357.1:0-6302 GCA_964512425.1 uncultured Sulfurovum sp. | reverse complement strand
ATCAAAATAGAGAAAAAGATACTACGATAGGTGCTCAGGTCTTTGGTGGTGATATTGCGTAGTGTGATGAGACTGGCGGCTGAAATCATGACGATGACAATCAGTAGCGTCATCCAGCTGTTGCTGGCTCCAAACAGGTATGCTAGTAGGTAGCCGATCAGCAGTAGTTGTAGTATCATCCGTATACTGGCATAGGCGATTTCACTACGGTTGCCTACCCAGCGGTAGTAGAAGTATCCTACTACCGTGATAGGCAGGAGTAGATAGAGTAGGTTGCTGATCTCAATGGTCTGTATCATTGACGGATCCTAAAGCTATTTTTCTCCTCTATATAGTGATAATCCAGTTGCAAAGAGAGCATTTTCATGATATTTTGTACGATGTAGAGTCCTAGCCCCAATCCATGTTTTTGGTCGTGAAATGGCTCTAGATAGGGCTCCAACGAATGGGTAAACTGCCCACCGCTATTGGCTATCATAATCCCCTCTGTGTTGATGGTGATGGTGACGTGGTGATTGGGTGCGTATTTGATCGCATTGTCGATGAGATTTTTCAGTGCCAATGCCAGTAGCTCAAAATCTGTATGTAGGCGGTAGTTCTCCTCATGAATAAGTGTGACTTTGTTTTGCATCTCCTCCTCATCGAGTATCATCAGCTCTAGCGCCTGCTCCACGATGTCTAGGGCACTATAGTGAGCGAGCTTGGCTTCGTAGCTGGAGCTAAGCATCTGCTCTATCTTGGAAAACTCTTCGATGAGGAGCTCTAGTCGTTCAAAGATCGCACCATAGCCCTCTGCATGCTTTGGGTTGTCCAAAAACTCATTGAGGAGCCTGCCTTTGGCGATAGGGGTTTTGAGCTCATGCATGATAGAGCGTAGAAATAGCTGTCTAGAGTTGATGAGTGATTCGAGCTTACGCAAGGCGTCATCAAAAGCGTTAGCAACCTGTGCGATCTCGTCTCGTCTCTCACTCTTGACAGAGATAGAAAGATCTCCGTTGGCTACTTTGTCGATCTGAGACTGTAGCGTTTTGAGTGGTTTGAGACTTTGTATCAGCCAGAGATAGAGTAAAGCGAGAAAAACGAGTGCCAACAGATACCATACGAGTATTCTCCATGGAAACGCCACTTTTTGTTTGTCCTTGAGTAATATTTCAAAATGACGGTTTTTGATTGAGAGGTACATGGTGCCTTTGACCCCTATAATCTTGATGGTACTTCTGAGCACTTTGCGTCTCTGGGCGACATGACCGTTTTTGAGAATCCTTCTGATGATTTTAGGTTTTTTGAGCAGTGTAAAATCACTCTCCTTGAGAAAAAGCTTTAGATTGGGATCTCTGAGATTTTCTTGGAATGTTTTGTTTCTGTTTTGTCTGAGATGTCGATTGATATAGAGGGCTGTTTGGTTGTATCGTCTCTGTATTTGCTGGAGATGGTCTTTTTTCTGAAGGACGAAAAAAGAGCCAAAAAAAGCTGTCGTAAAGAGCACAGCCACTAAAAATATAATACGGATTTTGTGATAGATACTCATAGTGATCCTATGGACTAGAGAGGAGTTTGTATCCTATACCACGAACAGTTTTGATAGAGGCACGGTCTCCTAGTTTTTTGCGTAGACGACTGAGTATGACCGAGAGAGAACTTTCGCTGCCATACTCAAAGATATCGGAGTCATAGAGTATCTGCTCTTTGGAGACAGTGGAGCCTAGGTTTTTGATCAAGAGTCTTAGCACGGCATACTCAGCAGGAGTGAGATCAAGCTCCTCAGACTCTATGGTGATGGTGTCTGCATACTCATGGAGTCTGATATTGGTTTGGTCATGTTTCTCATCAGACTCTTGGATCTTTTTATAGCGTCGCAACAGGGAGATGATGCGGGCGTACATCTCTTGGGGATCATAAGGCTTGGGCAGATAATCATCTGCTCCGATCTGCAGACCAATAACTTTGTCACTGAGGTCACTCCGTGCAGAGGAGATGATGATAGGGATATCATATTTGGCAACCACTTCACGGCAGACCTCTAGTCCATCCATCCCAGGGAGTGTGAGATCGAGTATGAGGAGGTCATACTTCTCTACGCCTGCACTGAGCCCTAAAAAAGGGTCTTGGTAGTTGGTGACCTTGAGATTGTATCGTGCCAGATAGTCACTCAGGAGTGATGCAAATTGTGCATCATCCTCTATCATTAGTATTTTTGCCATGAGCTATTATAACTTATTTTGACTGATGCCTAATCCAAAGGCTGTCTGTTTTGTCTGCGAGACTTTCTTTGTCTATCATTGTTGCGTCGTGCTTTTCTTGGTTTGTTGAGTTGTTCTACTAGCTCCACCCTCTGGTCAGCAGTAAGCGTACCGATGATACTCTCCATCATGTCTGCTCTGACTTGCGCCATATTTTTGGCACGTGCTTCACTGGATAGGACAAATGCTTCCTTGTCAAACCCATCTACAGAGACAAATTTTTTCAAATTCAGAGAACCTCTCTGTTTTTTCATCTCTATTTTACGTGCTTTTTGCATGGTTTGTCTGACTTTTTTGAGTTGAGATTTCTGCTCATCTGTGAGATCTAGTTTACGCAAGAGCCGATTGATTCTCCTATTTGGGTTTCTTCTTTTTTGTCTTTTCTCCATTTGAGGTGGATGACCATCCCCTATCTGTATATTGTATTGATTGCCACGATTTTGCGGTGCTTGCGTATTGCCTGCGATGAGAGTTGTGCTCCCCGCAAGGGCTAGGATGGTGAGTAGTTTCAATGTTTTCATTATGCTTCCTTTGTGTTTTGTGTTTGTTGGCATTCCAACACTGCCATTATGAGGGATGAGCTTTAACGGAGTGTTACGGATTTCTTAATGAATATTAACCATCTCCAATAATGGACTATACATCATCATCGCATGATTTTCTACCAACAATTTCTCTGAGATGATCTGGTCTTGGGAGTATTCGATTTGAAATATCTGGTTATGGCGAGAGTATCCGCCCCATATCTGTTGTCGGATGCTATGGTTTCGCTCCACAACCTGATAGTAGCTGAGAGGCTTTGTGGTAGAGAGCAGTGAGCCATTGAGATAGGTGTCATCTAGCCAGAGTAGTAGTTGAAAGTCGCTATCAGTTTTGTTGGTTATCTGCAAATCCACATGATTATAGGAGAGTGTAGCACCCGCACCAAACGGTATCGTTCTATGCACATCAGGAAAGACATCAAACCCATGCCGCCAGCGTTGAGTGATTGCCAGTGGACTGTGGGCGAAAATCCAAAAGAGGAGATTGCCTAGCTGGCAGAGCCCACCACCTGTGCCTTTGGCGAGTTGTCCCTGTTGGAGGATAAGCCCGTCTAGGTATCCTTTTTTCTTGGTTGGTCTGCCCACCTGTTTCCAAAATGAAAACGTTTCACCAGGTTTGATGACTAGGCCGTGTAACGCTCTTATAGCGATGCGTAGATTGGTACGTTTGTTCTCTTGGAGATACATATCGACGTCTTTGAGCTGACGCAGTATGGGAGAGCGATGCGTGAACACTTCATGGCGTTTCCAAGGTTCTTCTATAGTCCCTGCCCATCTCCTGCTGCTCAACCACCATGCTATTTTGGTTTTGAGGATATAGTACTCCTTGCCCAAAATCTGTCGTAGCTTGCTTCTCTTGATAGGTTGTTGAATCGCTTGTGTCTCATCCATAATGCTATGGTAGCATAAAAATGTGTCAAAAGTATGTCATAGAATAATCTCAAATCTCGAAATAGACATTGGTGACTGCACATTATCATCGTATAACTAGCTCCACCTACAAAAAAGTATCGCTACAATAGTTCTGGGCGATACTCAAAATGCATCGTGTCGTAGTGATACCATTTGCCTCCCCAGATGAAACCGTGTTTTTCAAAGATTTTGACGATTTGTAGAGGGATGTTGTTTTGGTATCGGTATGTGCCTTTGTTCCATCGCCAGTAGGCGGAGTATTTGACACGGATATCGATAGCCGCTCCAAAAGAGTGGACGCTGAGGCGATTGGTTCCTGCGATTTTACGCCATTTGAAAGTACCACCTGTGGGGGTGAGGTATTTTTTGAGTTTGGGGTATTTTGCGAGTTCATTGGCTACTTTTTGTAGTTGTTTATGCACGCCATTTACCGAAGTCATTTGTACGGTTTGACCCAACCAGCGTACAGGCTTGAGACGCTTTTTTACAGCAGCAGCACTGTTGCCATACATTTTACGAAAAAACGCGTCATTGCGGTATCTACCAGGGTCATGACGTGGATTTTTGTACTTCTCTGACCGGTAGGAGTAGGTAAACATATCTTCGATATCTGCGTGTTTGAGGATTTTATCATTGGTTTCACGCTGGCCATCATCGTAGAGCATACGGCTACCATCTTGCCAAATGAGATGGTTATTCTGGCATGCTTGAATGTGTCGGTAGGTCTTGACCAGTTTTTTAGCATGCTTGTCACATTTTGCAGAGAGTTGCGATAAACCCAGTATGAGTAGGACGAGAAAAAGTTTTTGCATTTTTAATCCTATGAAAATATCCATCATTATACCAAAATCCCGAAATAGAATTCTTTAAATACGATGATAGTACACAGCCATGAATTTCTATTTCTAGATTTGGGTTATAGCAGATATTCAGCGATAATTGGAGATAATAAGCCAACAAAATATATCTCCAAAGGTTCATATATGGATATCAAAACATGCAACTCACTAGAAGAGACCAGAACCCAGATAGACAAACTAGATGACCAGATTGTAGAGCTGATAGCAGCACGCAATAGCTATGTCAAGCAGTTAGCACACTTCAAAAACAGTGTCGAGGAGATCAAGGCAGAGGATCGGATCGCTGATGTGATCAACCGTGTACGAGCCAAAGCGATAGAGTTTGATCTCTCACCCAATCTTATCAATGAGCTGTTTATTCGTATGATAGATGACATGGTAGACAGTGAAGTATCAGAGTTTAAAAATGCTAAGAACTTTTGATACTCTTTATCCCAAACTATGCGATAGAGATTACCAATCTCCCACAGATCATTGACTCATGGGCATTCACAGCGTATGCATCGATGCACCTTTGGGTGCACCTCAGATACGCTGCAAATACCCATGAGCCAAGCATCAGTAGGATATTTGGCAATTCTATTGCATAATTTGGGTTTATCAATAAAATGAATTACATACAAAATTCCTCCTATTTAGCCTATTTTGGCTAAAATCCCTTGACAATAATAGTCTTTTGTGTTATAAAAGATAAAATAACTCCGAATTAAGTTTCTGTATAACCCACACGTAGTATTCCTTGATTGGAATTACAGAAAAAGTATATTTGGACAAACAACAAGGAACAGCAAATGCCACAAAAAGAGCTAGACAAGGCAGTCTCAGGCGAATACGCACTGGGTTTTGAGATTGATATCGAGCAGGATACTGTACCTCCTGGTCTCGATGAAAATACCATCAAGTTCATCTCTGCCAAAAAAGAGGAGCCAGAATGGATGCTGGAGCTGCGTCTCAAAGCATTTGAGAAATGGAAGAAGATGGTGGAGCCTACCTGGGGACATCTGGAGTATGAGCCGATAGACTATCAGTCTATCTCCTACTTCTCTGCACCCAAGCAGGCACCAGATAGCCTCGATGAGGTCGATCCCAAGATACTCGAAGCCTACAAGAAGCTGGGCATCCCACTAGAGGAGCAGAAACAGCTCCAAGGCATCGCAGTAGATGCGGTGATAGATTCGGTTTCTGTAAAAACCACCTATAGTGCAGAGCTGGAGAAGCACGGTGTGATCTTTTGTTCGATCTCTGATGCGATCCGTGATTATCCCGAGCTGATTCAAAAGTATATGTATTCTGTCGTGCCTGTGACAGACAACTTTTTCGCAGCACTCAACTCTGCAGTCTTTACTGATGGCACATTTGTCTATATCCCCAAGGGTGTACGCTGTCCGATGGAGCTGAGTACCTACTTTCGCATCAACGCACTCAACACGGGGCAGTTTGAGCGAACTATTGTTGTCGCAGATGAGGGTAGCTATGTTAGCTACAATGAGGGCTGTTCCGCTCCTACGCGTGATGACAATCAGCTCCATGCAGCAGTCGTAGAGCTCATCGCTCTCAAAGACGCAGAGATCAAATACTCTACCATTCAAAACTGGTATCCAGGGGATGAGAATGGAAAGGGTGGTATCTACAACTTTGTGACCAAACGAGGCATCTGTGAAGCCAATGCCAAGATCAGCTGGACACAGGTAGAAACGGGCTCAGCGATCACATGGAAGTATCCTAGCTGTATACTCAAGGGCGACAAC
>CAZEIN010000356.1:0-4072 GCA_964512425.1 uncultured Sulfurovum sp. | reverse complement strand
TTATGTATAATGCTAATGTACTTAATAGGGGGAAGAAGATGAAAGTTATCATATCGATTATTTTAGTATGGATTTTTGCGGGGTGTATGTCGGAGAAGCAACATCCTCTTGCACCCAAGCCATTAGCATCGCGAAATACACATGATCTCAATGCGAGACTCAAGGAGCTTAGAGGGAAAACGGAGGCAATCAGTATCCCAAAGCAGAGAGGGGAGATAGATCATGAAATTGGTACAATATTGGCTGAGGCTGTAACTTATCAAAAAAAGTTACTTAGTTTTGCCGAGAGTCATCAACTTCAAAAGAAAAAGCGTACCAAAAAAAAGATATTAAAAAGAACAGCACAAAAAAACAAGGAGCAGGCAGATGAAAAAAATATTCTTCGTTATTATTAGTCTGCACTTACTTTTCTCATACAGTGCAGTAGTAGCCTGTACGTTCTGTCAACCCGTTGAGGATCCGATAAAAGATGCTGAAGAGGAGATTGATGATGATCACGAAGATACGTTTGAGGATAGTATGGAAGATTACTATAATTCAGATTTGTTACCACTCATCAGAGAAAATGAGGCATTGCAATTGGAGTTGACGAAACTTTCTGCACATATAGAACTCATGGAGAGAGAAGCGGTGATAGATGAAGAAAAGTTGGTTTTTCTCATTCGAAAAGCGTTAAAGAAAAATATTTCCAACCAAGGAGATAAACTATGAAAATAATGTGGATATTATCGATGCTAGTTACTGTGAGTATGTCTGCCAATAGGGAGATTAAGGAGGCGTTTATTGCAGGTATCAAGGAAAGTATAAAGGTGATTGAGTATGAACGGTCTCTCTATAGCAAGCCCATAATGCCGAGCTATTGTTTGGAGCTAAAAGCAAAGAATCGATTACTTAAGCACTATGAAAAAATCAAAATGGAATCCTTGGCACTCTATTTGGGGCTCAATCCAGCGCTCTTTAGGTATAAAAAGCGTGCTCTGCTCTGTCTTAGTGTAGCGGACAATGAAGATATACTGCAAAAAGATAGAGTAAAAATCAAAAGAGAGTATCCTGAGATTGAAAACTATCAGCTGCATACATTTCCACTCTCTCTGATAGAGATAGAACGCATACTGCCTATTGTGGGTGTTATGGAACGTGTATCGCAAGATACTTCAAAACCCAGAGAGTTAATATTGGATGAGCCAGTGCCAACTCTCTCGAGAACATTATATGAGAATGCTGCCGTATCTGTAGCGAAAACAGCGATACCGAATCTCTACAGTATACATTCAAAACAAGAGAGGGTATCTGGAATAATACTGCGCAAAACAGGTATCCAAAATCTCTATATAATGATTTCTGGTAAGGATATACCATGATTACCAGCATTCAAAATTGGACATTGGCTCAGCTAGAAGCAGCTACAATCTATGGCACAGCAGCAGCAGTGCTTTATGTGGGTGTAGTCACAATGATTTTATGGATTGAAGCATATGGAGCAGACAAAAATAGTCATGGTTCAGGCGTAGGACATCTTATGTCTGCAATTATGCGTTCGACAGTGCTTATTATCGGATGGCTTCTTTTTGTGACGATAGTGCTTTTTTTGATAGTAGGTGCAGTGAATCATCCTACAGGAAACACCCTTCCAGCCTATGGAATATGGGCATTTTGGAATGTAGATTGGATTAATCATTCAGTAATTGCTTCGCTAACTGCCACTCCGCCATGTACCATCTATCTAGATCATGGCGAAACAGGATTACAGATGGCACAGTCGTTGGCTTTTTTTATGTCTGTTTCTAAATATGTGGAAATTATAGTTCTGGGGTTTATCTTGGTAATTCTTATGAAAATGGTAGGATGGAACCAGATTAATAATCTCCAATCTCAAAGTGTTAGAGAGAGGGAGTATACTTCCTTTGGTGATTTGATTGCATTTTTATTTGTTTTTTTGGCAGCCATTATTAGTTATGAGTTGATTTTGAGTCTTATTAATGAGATGATAGAATCTGTACTGAAGTTTTCTGAGCGTATACATGTGCCTCTGCCAGCACCAGGACCTACCATTAATGTCATGGATGATGTCTGGCTGATGCTTAAACAGGCAGTAACTAGTTTTTAAAAGGATAATATAATGAGAAATAAACGATGGTTGTCGGCACTTATACTTTGTTCAAGTATGTTTCTGTACGCTAACCCTGATGCAGATCAGTTTTTTTATGACAAAGGATTTGCAGATGGTAAAAAAGAAGGCTTACGCATGGGCTATGCAAAAGCCAAGAAAGAGATGATGAAAAAACTTAAACGCAGAGTCTCCTCAATTAAAGCTATGGAAGCAGGAAAGTATCTCTCCCGTAAACATAAAATTACTGCACCAGAAATTTACCAGATTCGAAATCCTGATGGTACACTGAGTATCAAAGTAAAAGGCTGTAGATTGGAAAAAGAGTTAACACTAGAAGAGATTGTGCGTCTTCCTAATGCTCCTGAGGGAGCATGGGGCAATGAAGCTATATCGAGTGATACGCCTATGCCGGCACAGGTTAGCTCTATGAGCCATGGTCAAACAGGTGTTTCCAATGGTGTTTTTGTGCCAGGGATTGACAGCAGTAGACATGCGACACCACGGCTGGTGTCTTCGGCAACCAATACGCACTATGCCTATCTTCCAAATACAGAATTTTATATTGGAATACTTAGGATGTCTGATGTTGTATTTACCATTACCAATGGGGGAGAGCGGATTAAAGTAAGATTTGATTCTAATCAGCAGAGAGAAAACTTTTTATTGCGCTATGGTCTAGAGCCTGGACGAGATGTAAGGTAGGATATTCATGTCAAAAACACACCAAAAGCAGCCCAAGCGATCTATCATTAAGGAGATTTCACATTTTGTGACACTGAATAACTTTGTACTGCTTATCGTTGTGCTTATGGTATGGTATCACCAAATATTTGTGATTGGTGGGACAGTGTCAGAATTAGAAAAAAATCAAAATAGAATGATTGTCTATTTGCGTCAAAATGTATCTAGCGTGCATTACCTTACTGCAACAGGAATGCTTCTGAGTACCCAAAAGAGCAATGCTAGTCTCGTGGATGAGCGCTTTAAATCCTATATTGCCAATCAAATATTAGAAACTTTTGTGGGGGGACTCATTAAAATCTCATCAAATTATACGATTCAATATGCATCACCAGAAGACATCATCCAGAAAAATGGCAAAATTCAAACTTTTACCCAATCTTATATCAGTGGTAATGGTGCAGCTATTTCTGCATATGCACGATCTGTCTACCGAGCAATATTGGAAAATAAGTACCCTGAGTATATGGATACAATAGGATTTGCATATGCTGCCTATCAGGTCACGCCTCCTTCTGAGGCAACAGGATTTGAAACGATTGCAGAGGGTTCTTTTGCTGTCAAGATAGTGCTTAAATCTTGGATTCCTATGTTCAAAAAATGGGATACGAGAGAAAAGAGTATTGTCATAAGCTTCAAGTTAATCGTTAACCCCGATAGATATGCAAAAATTGATAATCCTTTTGGGTTGCATTTTCTGAATATTACGGTGCCTGTTCTTCATAAGCCAACATCCAAAGAGAAGGCATAAAAATGCAGACAAAGAGAGATGGATATTGGGGAGATTTTTTCAAGCTAGTGTTTGGTATGATGCTATTATTTAATGCTGCAAATGCTATTTATGGTTTTAATGCCAATGGAGCGAAAGCCCAGATAGCAGCAACATTGGGAGAAACACTCACAAAACAGATGATAGGAAGAAAAAAAAGGAAAGCAATGAGGGAGGCAAGAAGATACAAACAAGAACTAGAGAAAAAAAAGACAGCCCTCAAGACGTTATTAAACAAGGTAATGGGCGTGGAGCAGATTATGAGACGTAATTATACGAAGAGGAAAAAGCTTATCAAGCAGTGGGAGGCTTTTTATCGCTCTCAAGGTGGGCCTCTACCACAGAGATAGCCTCGGCTATCTCAATCTTAATACAAAGGAGATAAGATGAAAAAGATTTTATGGTTGATGATTGTTGCTTCTGCCTCAATCTATGCAAGCGGAGCAGTGCTC
>CAZEIN010000355.1:0-5653 GCA_964512425.1 uncultured Sulfurovum sp. | reverse complement strand
ATCCTGCTTTGACCGTAGGACCAACAGGGGGTAAATCTTCGATCTCATCCATTGGCAAGTCGTCTACTTTTGATGACAAATAGACGAGTACAACATAAGTGACTCCAATGAGTACCATGATCGCACTAAAGGCATACTCTCCCGCTACACTTCTGATCATATCGATGACAGGACCCAACACATAAGATAAAAAGCCTAAGATAATGACAACACTCAGTATGCCAATCATCTTGCCTCTTCTGTCTAGCTTGTCCGCATCTTTTTTAACCATGGCTTTCATATCCATCTTCAATGCTTCCAAGTGTACCATATACACGAGTGCAATATACGCAATCACGGCTGGCAAGAATGCATGCCTAATGATATCTACAAAAGGAATACCGACATACTCTACCATCAAAAATGCAGCTGCCCCCATAATAGGAGGTGTCAGTTGACCATTCACCGATGAAGCACACTCGATAGCACCCGCTTTCTCTGCTGAGAATCCAACTTTTTTCATGAGTGGAATTGTAAAGGTACCCGTAGTCACAACATTGGCAATAGAGCTTCCAGAAATCATACCTGTCATAGCAGAGCTCACAACCGCAGCTTTTGCCGGACCACCCCTAAAGTGTCCCATCAGTGAAAAGGCTACTCGTATAAAATAGTTTCCTGCTCCTGCCTGCTCTAGTAAGGAACCAAAGAGAACAAAGAGGAAAACCATCGTAGCCGAAACACCAATAGCGATACCAAAGGCACCCTCTGTGGTAATCCACATATGCGATATGACTTTTCCGATAGATGAACCGCCATAGTCTCCACCACCAAAATAGGCGTAAGTGATACCTAAAAGTGCGACAATCATCAATGGAGGCCCAAGTGAACGTCTAGTAGCTTCAAGTAAAAGTACCATACCGATAATACCTGTTATATAATCAAGAGTATTAGGTACTCCCAATCTCATCTCAAATGCTTCACTATCCCATACCTGTCCATATATCAAGTACGCAACAGTAATAAGAAGCAATATACCCATAATCCAATCGGTAATAGGTACATATTTTTTGGGAGAGCTTTTGAATGGTAAATAGCTAAGATACGCTAAAAACCCTGCAAACATCAAGTGCAGTCTTTTGACCACATCTGCATTCATCCATGGTGTAAACTCTAGTACCAATGGAGAGGATACATAGAGTTGAAAGAGTGACCATGATAGTGCTAGATAGAGTATAAAGTTAGCCACTATAGGATTGGAGGGTTCGCGACCACCTGTCTCTGACTCAAGGAGCATATCTTGGGTAGAAAGCTCTTCTGTCGGTTTGTCATGCATAAGAATTCCTTTCTGAAGTGCTAAACATTAAGTGAAAAATACCAAACACTGCCCACTTAACACTTAACACTTAATTTTTGGATTTAACAAAAAAATGCCAAGTAACACAGTGAAACACTGGTCACTTGGCATGCTATAATCGATATATTTTGATCTACTTAAGTAAACCAACTTCTTTATAATACTTTACAGCACCTCTATGAAGTGGTGCAGAGTTACCATTTTTAACCATATCTTCTTTTGTCAAGTTTGCAAATGCAGGGTGAAGCTTTTTGAATGCTTCAAAGTTTTCAAATACTGATTTAACGACTGTGTAGACTACTTTCTCAGATACTTTTGCTGAAGTTACAAAGGTTGCAGCCACACCAAATGTTTTGATATCCTTGTCGGTTCCTCTATACATACCAGCTGGAATCGTTGTGTACTTATAGTAAGAGTTGTCTGCTACAAGCTTGTCAATCACAGGACCAGTTACATCAACGAGTACACTATCACAAGTTGTTGTTGCCTCTTTGATAGCACCTGCTGGGTGACCTACAACATAGATCATTGCATCAATCTTGTTATCACATAATGCTTTTGACTGCTCACTACCTTTGAGCTCAGAAGCAAGTTTGAGGTCACTTTTCTTCATGCCCATTTTTTCCATAACGAGGTCCATAGTACCACGCTGACCAGAACCTGGGTTACCGATGTTCACTCTTTTGCCCTTGAGGTCAGCAAAAGATTTGATACCTGAATCTGCACGAGCAATCAATGTAAATGGCTCACCATGTACTGAGAATACTGCTCTGAGATCTTTAAATGGACCTGCTTTTTTAAACTTGCTTGTACCATTATACGCGTGATACTGCCAGTCAGACTGAGCAACACCCATCTCTAGCTCTCCAGCTCTGATAGTGTTGATATTATACACAGAACCACCAGTGGACTCAACAGAACATCTTACGCCATGCTCTTTTTTACCTTTGTTTACCAATCTACAGATTGAACCACCTGTTGGATAATATACACCTGTAACGCCACCTGTACCAATCGTAACAAACTCTTGTGCTGCCAATGGTGCTACCAATGCTCCTGCTAGTGCGAAACCTACCAAACTTTTTCTTAACATCTTTTCTCCTTTGAAATTATAAAAACTACCCCTCTGTTTCATACCATAAAAAACACTCTATGGTTACGTCACAGAAATAATAGCTATGCGTCAATTCTACTTCAGTTTTTTTTAAATTAGCATTAAAAGAACTAAATTGTTTCAATAAAATCTACGATTGCTCCCATTACCTCCTTTATCTCCAAAATTGTCTCCCTGTTTTCTCTACCGCTCCACTCATTCATGAAGATTTTCTTAAACTCCAATGAGATACAACAAACAGTTTCAGAATAGTGTCGATGTAGCCATTTTGCCATCTCTCCGCCTTGGAACTTTACATTTTCTCTCACATCCAGATAACGATCCATCACTACTGCATTTAATAATCGCTCTGTCACTGCATCAATAATCTCTGCCCACCTCTGCCTATCTGGCATCGTACCTGTACCGATAATGACCTCAGGATTCTCCATGGGGTCATCAAAAGGTGCCTTCTCTCCCATGCGTCTATGGTTATAGGAGTGGATATCCAAGACCACGATACGCTCATGTACTTTGAGATGCTGGTCTATCGTCTCTCTGAGGTAGCCATAAAACAGATCATACTCTCGCAAGGAAAGTGCCCTCTCCTCTGTAGACAAAGGCTCACACCATAGATCTAATCCCCATGCATCTGCTGGCACCTGATAGACCGCTCTCTCTCTGGGTCTATTTAAGTCTACTTGAAAACGAGAATGCTTGGCGATGATAGTAGCACTGGCACCTCCTGCAAAGATATCGGTAAAGGGATCCTCTTCGCGCAGTCTCTGTATACCTGTGAGCTGAGAGAGGTCCATTAGAGAGTCTCGCATCTCATGTCCTGCATGTATCGCAGTGGCTATCACCGAAGAGCCACTCTGCGAGATAGTGCAGATATCATCTATATGCATCTCTAGCTACCTCCCTAGTATTTCTCAAACGAGAAAGGCTGATTATACTCTTCCATACTCATATCTGGATAGCTGGCCTCCTCTCCACTCCAAGGTTTTTTGAGGATGATATTGTTCCCCTCCCTACCAACCACATTGTCTCTATGTAGTGGGATCTTGCCTCCTGCGGTTGCTAGATATCTCGGTATCGCGTCACCGCTGATATTGCCATACATACTCTCTACGATATCTCTACCGATCTCTACTGGTACTCTCAAGTGTGCAAACTCTGGGTTTCTAAAGCTACAGTTGAACAGATAATAGGGCCTAATATGCGCATTTTGTAGCTCCTCAGAGAGTCGCCACATTTTATATTTGTTATCATTGATTCCTCGTAGGAACACAGCTTGATTGAGGATTGAACTAGTCACCTTATTGAGCTTGCGGAATGCCTCTATGGCCACTGGTGTAATCTCTTGGACAGAGTTAATCTGCGTAACAAATCGAAGTGGTTTTTTATGATTACTCTCTTCACATATATCCAAAAACTCTTGGTTAATCCTCTGTGGTGTCATGATAGGGATGCGACTACCCAGCCTCTTGGTCTCAACATGCTCGATAGCATCCAATTCATCGAGGAGATATTTGATACGCTTGTTGGAGAGTGCCAGTGCATCTCCTCCCGTGATCAGTACATCTCGGATATTTTTGTTCTTGCGAATATAGTCGAGTGCCTCTGCGTAGGTATTTTTGGAACTCACCCAGTCTTTGTCTGAGATATGTGCGATTCGCAGACAGTGCGTACAGAACATCGCACACATATTGGTCGCTTTGATGGTGAGCACTCTAGGATAAAACTGATCGATGAGTCTGGCTGGAGAGTGGTCACTGGCAACTGGCTCTAGCTCTATGCCCTTGTTGTCTACCATATCGCCTGTTGGTACGGATTGTAGCAGTACGGGGTCATTGACCTGCCCAGGGATAATCAAGCTGGCATAATAAGGAGAGATACGCATGCGGAAGACTTTGGAAACCCGTTGAATATCCTCTATCAGTTTTTGAGGCACATCTAGTATGGAGGCGAGTTGCTCTACGGAGGTAATCGCATGTTTGATCTGTCCGCCATAGCTATCCCAGTCCTGGTCAGTCATATTGAGAGATTTCATGATCTTGCGTTTGTTCTCAAGCATTTGATCCCAGAGCTCTGTACCTGTAGGGGCTATCTCTCTTCTGACTTTGAGGTACTCATCTACCCTGGCATCCGCTGATTTCACAATCTCTCGGGAGATCATCACGCGTCCACCGATACTGACATTGTGCTCATCAATATTTTGATGCTTGGTAGCCATAAGCTCCAACTCATCTCTGTCTAGTCCTATTTCATCTGGAGATACGCCATAGGCGTCTTTTGCATCTTTGAGGGCTTTGAACAACTCTACAATAGGCACTGTCAATTTCAAAGAGGTACGGCTAAGCTCCATCCACTCTTGTATCGTCTCTTTGTCCTTATCGGATATTTCATGATTGACATCATTCTGTGCATATAAATATTCAAAAAACTCTTTATCTAGTTTGTCCATCTCTACATTCTGCGTATTTACAGTTACATCACACTGCATTTTATATTCCTTAATCTGTTTATCTCGAAGATGCAATAGTATTGCCAATCCTTATTGCATCTATCGGGTTTATACCCAAATCCCGAAAGAGAATTCTTTGAATATGTGTTATGCTCGTATTTAAGGGGTTTGTGTAAAATTTGAGTCGCACCCGTAGGTTCGATGATGGTTTTACGCGAAGCCCTTGAATGCGATGATAGTGCATAGTCATGAATTTCTATTTGGGATTTGGGTTATAGCGCATCGCATGTGCCGTCTAGTATTCTCTTGCCCATGCTGATACCCATATGAATATCTCTATAGTTCTTCCCTACAGAGATAACTCTACCTAAAAATGACCCTTTTTTTACAAAAAAATCTTCTCCTGTATGCTCTACTACCATATACTCCTTTTCTATTTTGCGTTTAACGATATTTTCAAACATCTCCCTTTCGTTGTTATATTGTGGCAGATAGGCATGCACACATACATCTTCTCTGAGCTTATAGTTGTATGTCTCCCAATAGATTCTGGGAGCAGCGGAATCTGGCTCTTTGGCATGAGGTGCTCTCTGACTATATTTGACTGCATAGTACTCTAGCTCAGGCAGATTGGGAGCTTCGGCTGATATGCTTCTTTCGAGCATACAGCAAAACTCCATTGTCGTACCCTGCTTTCTCGGATTGGTCTCGATAAAATAGACTTCACCCTCCTGTGTCACCACAAAGTCACATCCAAAGA
>CAZEIN010000354.1:0-3602 GCA_964512425.1 uncultured Sulfurovum sp. | reverse complement strand
AAAACAAGGAACATAACCATGTCACGAAAAGCCATCGCATTTACTGGGCCTTCAGGCAGTGGAAAAACCACACTCATAGAAAAGATCGCTATCACGCTCACACCAAGTAGAGCTATCGCCATCATCAAACATGACCCATCCAACAAAGCTGTCTTTGACAAAGAGGGCAAAGACAGCGATAGATTTTTCAAAACAGGCGCAGACGTAGCAGTACTCTCCCCTACGCGCACCACAATGCTCACACATCAAAACAGAGAGATTACACATATTGCAGAGATGTTTGGAGATTTTGACTTGTTGATGGTAGAGGGGCTCAAAACCTTGCCACTCCCTAGACTAGGCATTTTTCGTGGCGTGATAGAAGAGAGCTATCTCAGTGTGTTGCAAGCTATTGCCATAGATGAGAGCATCACACTGAGTGACTATAGTATTCCTGAGCATATCACTGTGCTCAATCTAAATGATACGAATGCTATAATAGAGTGGATAGATCAAAACAGTACGGAGATATAGATGCAAAAGATATTTGAAACCATCAAAGAAGTGGCACTGCAGATCGATGAGCTCATCGTCAACGAAGATACAGGCTATGTAGGCGGCACCAATGCCACAGGTGATCAACAACTCAAACTCGATGTTGCCTGTGATCTATTGATTGAAAAAGCATTCAGACAGAACCCCGAAATCAAAACTATTATCTCGGAGGAGAAAGAGGAGCCAATGGAGTGTAACCGTGACGGACGTTATACACTATGCTATGATCCTCTCGATGGATCGAGTATTGTGGATGCCAATCTAGCAGTAGGAGCCATTTTTGCGATTTATGATGGCGAACCCAGTGGCGATACACTCATGGCAGCAGCCTATGTGGTCTTTGGTCCTCGTATTGAGATGGTGACTGCACTACGTGGAGAGCAACCGATTCGCTATCGCTATACCCATGGTGCGTACCAAGTATTTCACCCTATTGCCCTAAGAGAGAAGGGACACATCAATGCCTCAGGTGGATCTCAAAAGCACTGGCAACCCAAGCATATAGCATTTATCCATGCACTCTTTTCTGATGGATATAGATTGCGATACAGTGGGGGTATGGTTCCTGATCTACATCAGGTTCTAGTCAAAGGTGGCGGACTCTTTAGCTATCCTAGTACCGCTGACAATCCCAATGGCAAGCTACGTATTCTCTTTGAAGTACTCCCCTTTGCTCTCATCTTTGAAGCAGCAGGTGGTGAGGCTCTCGATGAGCATGGACGTAGACTGATGGACCTGACCGTCACCCATCCTCATGAGCGTACACCTTGTTTCTTCGGGTCAACCTATGAGATCAACCGCTTCAAAAGTGCCTACGGTATCGCCTAGTGGAGAGAGAGAAAGAAGCAAGCACGGCAACAAAACCCAGAGACCAATGGGAACAGGCACTCGACCAAAAGCATATCGCCCTACAGCAGTGCCAACAATCACATACACTCGCAAGCTGTCTAGGGTGTCCTGAGCTACTCAACTGCATACTGAGAGATAGCTATGTCAAAGCTGTCTACGAAAGTATGAACAAAGGACACGGTGGTGGATTTGAGTTCTAGGGGACCCAAATCCTGAAATATGATTCTTTGAACCCAAATCCCAAAATAGGATTCTCTGAATATGTGCTATGCTCGCACTTAAGGGCTTTGTGTAAAATTTGAGCCGCAAGGTTCAATGATGGTTTTACGCGAAGCCCTTGAATGCGATGATAGTGCATAGTCATGAATTTCTATTTCGGGATTTGGATATTACATTAGGTATGTAAAACAATAAAACGCTCGCCCCCGAGACCAAACAAAAAATACTCGATAGCATCCGCACTATTCCAGACTTTCCAAAGCCAGGCATTCAGTTTAAAGACATTACGACACTACTGGGCGACCCAGAAGCATTCAAGCTCCTCATGGATCATCTTGAAGCACGCTATAGTGACTATGCCTTGGACTATGTGGCAGGGATTGATGCCAGAGGATTTATTTTCGGTGCTATTTTGGCAGACAGATTGGGCGTGGGCTTTGTGCCTGTACGTAAAAAAGGCAAACTTCCCTATACCACGGTCTCAGAGAAATACTCTCTAGAGTATGGATTTGATGAAGTTGAGATTCATATCGATGCCTATGGTATCAATGGATGTCAACCCAATGGTGAGTCCTCCAGGGTATTACTGATTGATGATTTGATCGCTACAGGAGGGACTGCTGTCGCTGCTGCCAAGCTCATCGAGCGCGTAGGTGCTACATGCGTAGAGGCATGTTTCATCATGGAATTGGCTTTCCTGGATGGCAGAAAAGGCATCAGTGCACCCATCTACTCTGTACTGGTCTAGAGTATGCCCAAAACAAAAGAGCCTTGGACGCTCAAAAGAGTACTTCGTGAAATCATTGTACTTACAGTTATTATTTTGATCGTCAGCAGTGTGCTCAACTACTTTAGGGCACCCAAGCTTGATAGTGATCTACTCCCAGCGATCAAAGCTACCCTCATCGATGGCACTACTTTTGACACGGCTACGCTAGAGGGCAAACCCCTGCTCATCAATTTTTGGGGTACGTGGTGTCCTGTTTGTGCCCAAGAGGCCAGCAATATCGAGTCTCTATCCAAAAAATACCCTGTGCTCACTATTGCCGTCAATAGCCGTGGAGATGACCATATCAGAGAGTGGACGAGAGACAAAGGCGTCACCTACCCCGTGCTCAATGATGCCAGCGGCAGATGGGCGGCACAGTTCAAGGTCACCATTTATCCTACTATCTTTATCTATGATAGCAAAGGCAAACTCAAATTTACTGAGACAGGCTACAGCACTACTGCTGGACTACTCGCGCGGATGAAATTGGCAGAGTGATGATACCGTATCCACCGAAACATTCATCTATCACAGCAGAGATTCTCGCCTCGCTCCCCTCTCCCTGCTGGCTACTCGAAGAATCTCTGCTAGAGAAAAACCTACAGATACTCCAAGATATCAAAGAGCAAACAGGTGTCAAAATCCTACTCGCACTCAAAGGCTATGCACTTTGGCACTCCTTTGATAGGGTTGGCGCATATCTAGATGGTTGCTGTGCCAGTGGGCTATATGAAGCACTTCTCTCGGATGAAAAAATGGGCAAAGAGACCCATACCTACAGCCCCGCATTCAAAGAAGAAGAGCTAGAGCAGATTGCTAAATGCTCGCACCATTTGGTATTTAACTCCCCTCATCAGATAGAGAAGTATGCCCATACAGCAAAAGCTTGCAACCCCTATATCTCACTTGGATTACGGGTCAATCCCGAGGTCTCCCATGCCCCTACAGAACTCTATAATCCCTGCGGTATCTACTCCAGACTAGGCACAGTCTCAAGCCAGATTAGCAAATCCATATTAAAAAATATAGAAGGGTTGCATTTTCATGCCCTCTGTGAAGAGAATGCCTCTGCATTAGAGACCGTATTATCGGTATTTGAAGAGAAATTTGGAACGCTTTTGTCAGAGCTAAAATGGGTTAATTTTGGCGGAGGACACCATGTCACAAAAAAGGGTTACGACAGAGAAAAACTCATTTCCATATTAAAGCATTTCAAAGCCAAGCACCCTCA
>CAZEIN010000353.1:0-3579 GCA_964512425.1 uncultured Sulfurovum sp. | reverse complement strand
TTTTTAAACTCTTTAAATTTAACATCTTTAGCATCAATCAGTATGTGTTCTTTGGATGCACGGCTAAAAAAGTGGTTAAAGCTAGTAATCTCCTGTCTGATAATATAATTGATGAGCTTGACTCCTGCCAAACCAATCACAAATAGTAGCACCATCAATCCAACTATCTTCCAAAAATAGGCTGAGAGCTTCTGTTTGAGTGCTTCTCTCTTGGCAGAAATCACTTTATCTGCTTCATCTAGATAGACCCCTGTTCCTACCATCCACTGCCATGGCTCAAATGCCTTGGCATAGGAGATTTTAGGGCTACGCTCTTTGGTTGTAGGCTTGACCCACGTATACTCGACAAATCCCCCATCATCACGCTTAGATATATCAATGAGATCTTTGATGACTTGCACACCATGTGGGTCTTTGTACGTATAGAGATTTTTACCTATATTATGAGGCTGAACAGGATCAGAGAGACATACCCCTTTGTAGCTATAGATAAAGATATATCCTGTCTGATCAGGTCTCCCATAGAGCTGTGAGATAGCATTGGCGATTTGGCGTTTGAGTAGTCCAGAATCGACAGTAAGCTTACGCACATAATACTCGTTAGTAATAAATTTCAATACACGATTTACATCAAAAACAATACTCTCTTTTTGCTCTTTGATATAATTAACCCGTATCTGTGCAGCTTCTTTGTCAAATTTACTATACTCACTATAGACTGCATAGCTGGTCAAGAGTAGTACCAATAGAAAAATCCCCAGCATCCCCCGCATATAAATCGCAGTAATCGTTCGATCCTGAAAGATGCTAAGAAGGTGTTTGAGTCTATGCACTATCTTTATCCATTGGTAGTTTATTTGAACAATTATAGCGTCTCATACTTAGTAAAGCTATTCTATAGCTCTCCTCGACAACACATCACAAACAGTACTTCAAAATCTTTAACCGTTACTGGCATGGCATTACTGCCTGTGGAAGGATCAGCATAGGCAATCTCAGCAATCTCTACGACTCTCTCTTCTGAGATCTTTGCTTCTACTAAAGTAGAAGGAATATCTAGCTCTTTTCTAAGATTCAAAACATAGTTGATAAAACTCCCCGTAGAAGGGTTTGGAATATCTAAAAATTTACAAAGTGTCTCCATTCTCTCCCCTATGGCTGGGCTATTTTGCCTAAGTGCATAGGGCAGGATAATGGAATTCGCCAAACCATGCGGCATATTGTAGAGTCCGCCAAGCGTATGTGCCAGTGAATGGACAGATCCCAGACCCTTTTGAAACGCTGTTGCCCCCATCATCGCCGCGACAATCATCTGAGCTCTGGCATGGGCATCATGTGGGGCATGATAGGCAGTAGAGAGATTCTCTTTGATCATACGGATACACTCCATGGCTATACCATCTGCCATCGGATGGAACCCAGGAGCTAGATATGCCTCTATCGCATGTACCAGTGCATCGATCCCTGTCCATGCTGTGATATGCTTGGGCAAATTATAGGTGAGGTTTGGATCGAGAATTACGAGGCCTGGCATCATCTCTGGGTGAAAGATAATCTTTTTAGCGTGACTCTGACTATGGGTAATGACTGTTGCACGTCCTACTTCGGAGCCTGTTCCTGATGTAGTAGGTATGGCTATGGTTTGTGCGATTCCTGCTGGATTGGCTCGACTCCAATTATCCCCTACATCTTCAAACTCCCATAGTGACAAGCTCTGTCCAGACATAAAGGCAATCGTTTTGCCTGCATCCAGAGCAGACCCACCCCCAAAGGCAACCACACCATCACAGCCGTGCTCCCTATAGACCATAACCCCTGCTTTGACATTCTCTCCTGTCGGATTGGGCTGGACATCACTGTAGAGGCTATAGGATATGCCTCGCTCTTTGAGTGGCATTAGTAGGTCTTGCATAATAGGTAGTTGGACCAGTGCTTCATCTGTGACGATGAGAGGATGTTGCATTCCCATCTGTTCACAAGCAGCTACGATATCTGCTACTCTGCCATGACCAAACCATACGGCTGTTGGGTAGTTCCAGTTGGTATTTGCTAAAGTCTCCATACTTACTCCTCTAGTCTAAAATGAATGGATTTGAGTCTCGTGACCGAATCATAGACAAAAGGAGAGAGTGATACCCCGCGCCCTGTATTTTTGACCCCTGTCCACGCCAAAGCGGGATCGAGATAGTCACAACGATTCATAAATACAGTACCTGCTTCTATTTTCCCAGAGAGTGCTCTGGCCGCATCCCTGTCTCTCGTCCAGATAGAAGCAGTCAATCCATAGTCACTATCATTCATGAGTGCTACTGCCTCTTCATCACCTGAGACCTTCATGATTCCCACTACGGGGCCAAAACTTTCTTTGCGCATCACTGCCATAGTATGATCTACATCTATCAGCACATGCGGAGAGAGATAGGGTGTACCCTCTTTGGACGCAGGAAACAAGCCCTCATCGACCAAGGATTTTGCCCCAGATTTTACGGCTTCTCGTATCTGTTTACGGACATAGTCACTCGCTCCTGTTTTGACCATAGGGCCTAGATTGGTGCCCTCCTCTAGAGGTGAGCCTAGCTTGTACTGCTTGGTCTCTTCAACAAACTTTTCCACAAAAGCATCGTAGACATCCTCATGCACATAGATCCGCTCAATACCGCAGCAGGATTGCCCAGAATTGAAATAGGCTCCATCTACCAGATTAGGTACAGTAGTCTCTAGATTGGCATCCGCTCGCACATAAGCAGGATCTTTACCCCCTAGCTCCAACCCGCAGGGGATAAACTTATTCCCCACTGCCTCTTGCACCGCAAAGCCACCTTCGACTGATCCAGTAAAAAAGACCCCATCGATACGCTCATCCGCTAACAACACAGCTGTTTCTTTGTGTTGGATATGCAACACACTAAAGACACCCACTGGTAATCCGGCCTCCGCAAATGCCTCGGCATACCGCTCTGCTACAAGCGGTGTTTGCAGTGAATGCTTCATGATAACTGCGTTCCCCACCAGCAGTGCTGGTACGAGTACATTGACCGAAGTCAGGAATGGATAGTTCCACGGACTCAATATCGCCACAACTCCCAATGGCTCCTTTTCGATACAGCGTTCAAACCCCGCCATCTCCTCTGGACAATAGGGCTCTAGACTCTCATCTGCGATCTTGAGCAGATACTCAGCACGCTCTTTGAAGCCATTGACCTCAAATCCACTCTGAGAGATAGGTCGCCCCATCTGCCTAGAGATCTCCTCGGAAATCTCCTCTTTGTTTGAGACCAAGATATCGATAAAGTTATGGATGATCTCTTTGCGTTGTTCCAATGGTACAGAAGCCCATGCTTTTTGGGCACTCTTTGCTTGGGTCAATGTGGTTTCGATATCTTCTAGTGTATGGTAAGGTTTTTCTATATACACAGAACCATCTATAGGAGATATGGTTTTAAAGTTTGACATTATTCTTTCCTTGTTGCTAGTTCAGTAGATCATATAATCTCGAAATATCGATTGAGCTGCCAATCGGTAATCGCCTTTAGCTGTTCATTGGCTTCATGCTCACGGGTCATCGCGTAGTGATCGACA
>CAZEIN010000352.1:0-6853 GCA_964512425.1 uncultured Sulfurovum sp. | reverse complement strand
TACACCACAGTTGTCGCCTGCTTGACCACAATCCATCTCTTTACGGAACATCTCAACACCCGTAACAGTTGTTGACTGAGTATCTTTGATTCCTACGATTTCGATAGTATCACCAACACAGACTTGACCTCTGTCGATTTTACCAGTTACAACGGTACCACGACCTTGGATAGAAAAGATATCCTCGATAGGCATCAAGAAGTCCTGATCGATATCTCTCTCTGGCTCTGGGATGTATGTGTCTACCTCATCCATAAGCTTGATAATTTTCTCAGACCACTCACCGAGTTTGCCCGCTTTTGCTTCCTCTAATGCTTGGAATGCAGAACCCGCTACGATTGGTGTATCGTCTCCTGGAAACTCATACTCTTCGAGAAGCTCACGTACTTCCATCTCTACGAGCTCTAGCATCTCCTCTTTGTCCTCATCATCAAGCTGATCTTCTTTGTTCAAGAATACAACGATGTATGGAACACCTACTTGGCGAGAAAGAAGGATATGCTCTCTAGTCTGAGCCATTGGTCCATCAGTCGCTGCAATAACGAGGATTGCACCGTCCATCTGAGCAGCACCTGTAATCATGTTTTTAACATAGTCAGCGTGACCTGGGCAGTCTACGTGAGCGTAGTGTCTGTTCTCTGTCTCGTACTCTACGTGAGAAGTAGCAATCGTAATTCCTCTTTCTCTCTCTTCTGGTGCATTATCGATCGCATCATAATCCATGAATGCAGAGTCGTTTTTTGTAGCAAGAACCGCTGTGATTGCAGCAGTTAGTGTTGTTTTACCGTGGTCAACGTGACCGATTGTACCCACATTGACATGCGGTTTGGTTCGTTCAAATTTTTCTTTAGCCATTTTATTTCTCCTAGCTGTTTTTGTATTTTGCGGCTGATATTATATCTAAATCCGCTTAGAAGACTGCCTCTCGGTGCCTTCAACCCCATGCCCTTATATGGACAGGACTACTATATTTATAAAAAAGTAACCGTTTCTGCGTCTACTAAAATATAAAACTCCTGTCCATACAGTTGCTCTCTCTGGAGCCCATGGCGGGACTTGAACCCGCGACCTCTTCCTTACCAAGGAAGTGCTCTACCCCTGAGCCACATGGGCGTATAGTGTGCTATACACTTATGTATCTGTTTACGCTGTTTATTATGAGATAAATTGGAAAGCTTTTGTGGTGAAGTTACTAAGAAAAGGTCAATTCACACAGCTCCCAGTTTACACTTCGGTTTAATTGGAGCGGGAAACGGGACTCGAACCCGCGACCCTCAGCTTGGAAGGCTGACGCTCTAGCCAACTGAGCTATTCCCGCGTCTTATATAAATCAACCTAACACTTTATGGTGGTGAGTGGAGGATTCGAACCTCCGAAGACATAGTCAGCAGATTTACAGTCTGCCCTCGTTGGCCACTTGAGTAACTCACCTATGTGTTATAAATACTGGTCAAACACTGATAAAAAAATATTTCTGGAGCTGGTGAAGGGACTTGAACCCCCGACCTGCTGATTACAAATCAGCTGCTCTAGCCAGCTGAGCTACACCAGCACCGTAAATATTCCATCCTAAAATGGAATGGCATTATAGTGAAAACCTTTTTAAATGTCAAGAGATTTTATAAAATACGCTTAAATTCTTTAAAATTCATCGTTTTTACCGCCAGACCACTGCTAATCTATCAGAGAGTTTGCTTTTATCGAAACGGTGTTTTTGCTGCTTCATCCTCCCTAGATGAGGCGTGTCCGCTATATAGGTTTGCAGATAGTATGTTCCAGCATATCCTCTCCTGTAGAGGTCTACGATGATACGATTGATATCCTCCTCTGAGAGCAGGTCACTGCACACTGTCGTTCTCACCTCAAATGTCATCGGGCTCTGTATCAGCAGGTTGAGGCTGGTTGAAAATGCATCGAAATGTTTGTTACGGGTAATCTCCTGAAACTTCTGTTTGGGTGCCTTGTAGTCTAATGCCACATAATCCAACAACTTCTCCTGCATCAGTGTATAGAGCATCTGCGGATCGGCACCATTGGTATCGAGTTTGATTTTAAAACCCAGTGCTCTCACCTGCTTGACAAACGCGGGGAGCTCCGCGTACTGTGTCGCCTCCCCACCAGAGAGCACCACTCCCTCAATCAGCCCTCTACGGCTCTGCAAAAATCCCAATGCGTCCTCGATAGAGAGTTTTCCCTCTCCCAATACAATATCAGGATTGTAGCAGTAGGGGCATCGCATGTTGCACCCAGCAAACCAAAAGATGCTTGCCAGATGCTCAGGATAGTCCAATGCAGTAAAGGGCGTAATATCATAGATAGGTGTTGTGTTCATCGTATGCTATTATACCCCTTTTTCCAAAAAGAACTTCCGCTCTTGGTGCTCTCCCTTTTTGCCGATATTAAAGCTCTCTACAGGACGGTGATATCCCATCACTCTGGTATAGACGATACATCTGCTCCTGCGTGACTCCACTGCCTCTAATCTCTCTGTTCTACTCATGATTTTCCTCCATATATTGTATCGCACACTGCTGTGCGTTGGCGACGAGGAGAGCAATCTCCTCTTTGGTCGCATGGTCTATGTGTATGCCACAGACAACTGTGATATCCTCTCCCAATCCTGCGTGCAGCATCTCTGCTACACGCTCAGAGACGACATCATCCCTATGCCCTTGCCTGCCTATACTTTGCAGACCTGTTTTTTCTCTGATTGTCACTGCCCCGATATGTCCCTCCTTTGCACTGGTAATCACAAAGAGCCTCTCACTTCCTATAGGATAGACCCTCAGCTCAATCTCATAACGCCCCTCTCCTACGCTAAGAAGCATGTAAAATCTCCTCATCACAAAGAGGACAAAACTCATGCTCTCCAGAGAGATAGCCATGCTTGGGGCAGATAGAAAAGGTCGGTGTCACTGTGATATAGGGCAACCTGAAATTGCCAATCACACTCTTGACCAGCTTTCTAGCCACCTCAGCAGAGCTGACCTTTTCTCGCATATAGAGATGCAGTACCGTACCACCTGTATATTTGCACTGCAACTCATCCTGCAAGCCCAGCGCCTCAAAAGGATCATCCGTATGAAACGCAGGAATCTGCGTGGAGTTGGTATAGTAGTTGTTCTCAGCTGTACCTGCCTGGAGGATATCCCCATAGCGCTTGATGTCCTCTTTGGCAAAGCGATAGGTTGTGCCCTCTGCAGGAGTGGCTTCGAGGTTATAGAGATTGCCTGAACGCTCTTGGAACTCTTTGAGCTGGTCACGCATCCGCCCCATGATACGCAGTGCCATCTCCATGCCATACGTATCCGTGATACTATGTTTATCGCCACTAAAGTTACGAATCATCTCATTGACCCCATTGATTCCAATCGTCGAAAAATGGTTATCAAACCCAGGTAGATATCTGGCAGTGTAGGGAAACAACCCCCTGTCATACATCTCCTGAATAAAGATACGTTTCTTCTCTAGCGTGGCATAGGCATACTCCATCAGCTGTAGCAATCGCTTCTGCAATCCTGCCTCATCCCCAGCATAGAGGTAGCCCAGTCGTGCCATATTGATCGTCACCACACCGATACTTCCTGTCATCTCAGCACTCCCAAAGAGCCCACCACCCCGCTTGAGTAGCTCTCTCAGATCCAACTGAAGCCTACAGCACATACTGCGTACATGCCCAGGCTTGTACGCCTCCTCATTAGGTACGAGCTTGCCCTCTGCATCTCTGATGTACTGACTGCCGATAAAGTTCTGGAAATAGGCAGAACCGATTTTGGCGGTATTTTCAAAGAGGATATCGGTATTCTCTCCATACCAATCAAAATCCTCAGTGATATTGACCGTAGGGATGGGGAAAGTAAAGGGCTGTCCATGACGATCCCCTTCTGTCATCACCTCAAAATAGGCACGGTTGATGAGATTCATCTCTGGCTGGAAATGTTTGTATTTGAGCTGTTCTAGCCCTTGGAGGGAGTTGTCTCTGCGTTGTGCCTCTGCTAGCAGTGTCTCATCCTCTAGGGTTTTGAACAGGTGTATCTGAGATTTGGTCGGTATCTGATCAGAGAGATCCTCTGGCACCACCCAATCAATCGTGATATTGGTAAAAGGGCTCTGCCCCCATCGGGCTGGCACATTGAGGTTGTAGACAAAACTACGGATCGCCTTTTTGATCTCGCTATAGGAGAGTCGGTCTTTGAACACATAGGGAGCCAAATAGGTATCAAACGAAGAGAACGCCTGTGCCCCTGCCCACTCACTCTGCAGTATCCCTAGAAAATTTGCCATCTGCCCCAGTGCTTCTCTGAAATGCGAGGGGGGATTACTCTCCACTCTGCCCCTGACACCATTGAACCCCTCATCGAGCAACACCCGTAGACTCCACCCTGCACAATACCCCGTCAGGCAATCCAAATCATGGATATGGTAATCCCCATCTCTGTGGGCATAGCCCTCCTCTTTGGAGTAGATGGTATCTAGCCAAAAGTTAGCAATGACTTTTCCCGCGGTGTTGTTAACCAGTCCAGCATTGGAGTAGCCTGTGTTGGAGTTGGCATTGATCCGCCAGTCGGTCTTGTCGATATACTCTTTGATGGTTTGGGTGGAGTTGATATAGGTGGTGTCTTTGTCCAGTCCTAGTATCTGCTCTCGCTGGATTTTATGCATGTGGCGATAGAGCATAAAGGACTTCATCACCGCAAAGTGCTGATGCGCAAACAGTGACTTCTCGATGATGTCCTGCACCTCTTCTACCGCGATTTCTTCTCGGTCTTTGATCTGTGCCATCATGTCTGCAAATACACTCTTGTCATAAGGGAGCACTTCGCTCGCAAACGCTTTTTTAATCGCATCTTCGATTTTGAATGGTACAAACCGCTGCGATCCTCCGTCTCTCTTGATAATTCTTTTGATCATACACACTTCCTCGTTAAACGCGAATAGGCAAACCCTCCTCCTACAAAAGGTCAAACCAACTACGGTATTATAATTAAAGCTTTTTCAGTATACTTTGATAGCTGTCAACAGAGAGAGAGTATAGCTCAATTTTGCTGACAAGTTCTAAAAACTTGATAAATATCAATGATTTTTATCCTGTTTTATGGTATGGAGACCCGATGAAAATACTCTTGGCCCCTAGTGAAACCAAACGACAGGGCGGCACAGAACAGTTCGACCCCTGCACGCTACTTTTTGAGGAGCTCTGCCCCGCACGTATGCAGCTACTGCACCGCTATACCAACATCCTCCAGCGAGGGGATTCCGAAACACTCCGAGCCATGTTTGGACTCAAAAAACCTGACGACATCGCCTACCATGCCAGCAAAGACCTCATCCATGAACCTACGATGAGAGCTATCATGCGCTACACAGGTGTGGCATTTGATTATTTGGATTATGCCCAGCTAGACACGGATGCCAAAGCCTATCTCGATGATCATCTACTGATTTTCTCCAATTTCTTTGGCATCCTCAGAGCCAGTGATGCCATCCCAGAGTACCGCCTCCAACAAAACAAGCCCATAGACGACATCAAACCAGACCAGTTCTACCGCCCCCTACTCCAACCCCTACTAGATGCCTATCTAGAGGACCAAGAGATCCTCGATATCCGAGCAGGATTTTACGACAAATACTACAAACCCACCCAGCCCTACACTACCCTCAAGTTTCTCAAAGACGGCAAAGTGGTCTCCCATTGGGCAAAAGCCTACCGAGGCATCGTCCTACGCGAGATAGCCAAAGCCCAGATAGCCACATTGGAGGATTTTTTGGCTCTACCTATTGAGGGTTTGCAAATCGAAGAGATACAGACCAAAGGGGTTAAAACGGAGGTGGTTTATGGGATTGTTTCGTAGGGTATTGTCTCTTGGGCCTGAATGGTGCAAGAGAATGACCAATCTCCTACCCAAATCCCGAAATAGGATTCTTTGAATGTGTGCCATGCTCGTATTCAAGGGCTTTGTGTAAAATTTGAGTCGCACCCATAGGTTCGGAGATGGTTTTACGCGAAGCCCTTGGATGCGATGATGGTGCACAGTCATGAATTGCTATTTCGGGATTTGGGTTCTATAGACTAGGGCTCCTTTAACCAACTTTTTGTTATCCTCACATATCACTATTTTAGGAGAAACCCATGACAATCACCAAACGTGTCACATTTATCGCCAAAGAGGGCGATGAAACCAAGATGAAAGCACTACTAACAGCGATGGTTGCACCCAGCAAGATCGAAGAGGGATGCATCTTTTATGAGATTTTTCAGTATGTAGATAACCCTAGAAAATTCATGGCGTATGAGAGTTGGGAGAGTGAGGCGGCACTCGATGGACACAAAGCCTCTGCTCACTATGCTGTCTACAAATCCAGCTATGAGCCCTACTGCGAACACAAATACTCCGATGAACTCGAAGTGCTAGGATAGGCTTTGGAAAATCTATGGGATGAAACTGTAGCCAAAGCGTGTGAGACTGATCTGGATATGCGGGTCTACTCCTCCAATCTACTCGGACGCAGTGATCAGCTGGTACTGCATGGCGGAGGCAACACCTCCGTCAAGAGCATGGTAGAGGGCAAAGAGATTCTCTATGTCAAAGGCAGTGGTTGGGATTTGGTCTCTATCAAAGCAGAGGGATTTGCCCCTGTACGCATGGATGCCCTGCTAGAGATGGCGGCACTAGAACAGCTCAGCGACAGCGATATGGTCACTGAGCAAAAAGCGGCCATGATAGACTCCACTGCCCCCAACCCCTCCGTAGAAGCGATCTTGCATGCGTTGATACCTTTTAAGGTGGTCGACCATACCCATGCAGATGCTATCGTCACAATCTCTAATTCTGTAGAGGGAAGCAGACACATC
>CAZEIN010000351.1:0-5033 GCA_964512425.1 uncultured Sulfurovum sp. | reverse complement strand
CTAAGCGTATCATGATTGTGGGAGCAGGTATTGTTGGATGTGAATATGCCACAATCTTTGCCAACTTTGGTCAAACCAAAGTACACCTGCTCGACTCACAACAAAAAGTCATCCCTTTTGAAGATGAAGATGTGAGTGATTATGTGAATGAAAAGCTTGAAGAGGTGGGTGTGATTATGCACCATCAAGCCAGTCTCAGAGAGGTTAGGGATGAGGGGGATCACCTCAATGTCATTCTCGATCATCAAGATGGACATGTGGTAGTAGTCCCTGTTGATGTCGTGTTGATCTCTATTGGACGGATACCACTCACCAAAGATATTGGACTCGAAGAGATCGGAGCTACGATTACCGAGAGAGGGTTGCTACAAGTAGACAGTGAATGTAGGGTCATGGACCATATCTATGCAGCAGGAGATATCTCAGGCAACATGGCACTGGTCAATATCGCTGAAATGGAAGGGCGTTTTGCTGCCAAAGCAATCAACCAGCGTATCAAACATCCACTAAGCTATGACAATATCTCTACCATCATGTTCTTTAGCCCTGAAATATCTGCCATAGGACTCAATGAAAAAGCTTGTCAAAAACAAGAAATTTCTTATAAAGTTATTCACTATAGTCATGCACTCATCTCTAGAGCTATCGCCATGCGTTCCACAAGTGGGTTTTTCAAGATTATCGTCTCGAATGAAGACGACCCAGTCGTTCTAGGTATGCGTGCTGCAGGACCACAGTCTGCTGCGGCACTCATTTTTGTTGCACCAATGATTTATAATAAACAGAGACTTAGTGAAATCATGCGTACAGTGCATCCACACCCAAGTATCAGTGAAGGTATCCAAGAATGCCTCAGAGCATTTAGCAATAAAAATATTTTCAAATGGAAAGCTTTCCCTGATAAAATCAAGTTCTGGACATGGACTCCTGAAGCATAGATTAAGCATTCATCAAGTACTATCTTTTCAATAAGAGAATATTACTCCGAAATCAAAAAAACAAAAGGATTTAGGCTTGATGCATGTATACTTAGATAACAATCACGCCTCTATATTGGACGCTCAGGTCCTAGAGGCGATGCAACCACTCTACACAGAACACTACACTCCAGAGCGTGCCCACACTCCTCTCTCACAAGCAGATGCCAAGATCAGAGCCGCTCTGCATGCCAGGGAGAGTGATCTGATTACCTTTGGTGCGAGTGCTCAGGAGCTCCATAGCAGACTACTGATAGCTACCTATCTCAGCTACATCATCACTGGGCAAAAGAACCAAATCATTCTCTCTGCCAACGTAGACAAAAGCGTGATGCAAACAGCCAGCTATATCGCTGCTCAGGGCTGTCGTGTAACGATTTTACCTCTGGATTCAGAGGGTATCGTAGATATGACACTGCTCAGCCAAAGCATCACCTCCAAAACGGCTCTGGTCTCTATCCCCATGGTTGATGCCCAAAGCGGTGCTATCATGCCTCTCGACGAAGCAGCTCAAATCTGCTCAGAGCATAAGGTGCTACTGCATAGTGATGTGAGCCATGCTATTGGCAAGCTCCCCATTGATATGCAGATGCTAGATATCGACTATCTCACACTCTCTACAGAGATGGTGCATGGGCCTAGTGGTACCGCACTATTGGCCATCAAGCATGATAAAACCCTACCCAACCTCATCCTACCCAACCAAGATAGAGCAGGTATCGTAGGCATAGGCAAAGCCCTAGAGCTAGCTGTAGATGCCCAAGCATTTGAGATGGAGGATGTCAGAGAGCTCAGAGATATGCTCGAAGAGGCGATCCGAGAAATCCCAGAGCACCTCATCCTCACCTCATGGGCACTGCGTACACCCCATACCCTCATGGTAGGATTCAAAGGGGTACAGAGCGATGCACTGGTATGGGAGCTAGGAAAATATGGTATCACCCTCTCTACAGAAACAGGACGCAATCTAGTAGAAGCAATAGGTGTGGACAGAGCCTATACCCATACATTAGTCAGCTTTGCTCTGAGCCGATATAATACAAAAAAAGAGATAGACTATACTATAGAGAAACTCAAATTAGCTATTCGAACCATCAGAGAAGAGCGTATATCATAGGAGTCTTGTATTGCAATGTTGACTCGTAAGAGTAAATATTCATACACCTGAACTCCCAAGAAACAATAGGGGTCTGGTGTTGCAATGTTGACTCGTAAGAGTAAACATTCATACACCTGACTTCCCACCATATAAAGGAGAAACAAAATGAAACAAGAAAAATACGGAAACAAAGTAGAGATGCTCATCAACAGCCCCAAAAACCATGGAGAGGTTACTGCCGATGAGGTCAAAGAGCTAAAAACCACACTCTTTATCTATGAGTATGGTAGTGAGGAGATTGGTGAGCGTATCACACTTCAGTGGGCGGTCGATCCTAGTGATGATGCTATTATCTTGGCACGTTTTACCCAATTTGGCTCTCCTGCAGGCATCGCTGCCAATGATATGGCAGCCCTACTCTGTCGTAACAAAACCGTAGACAAAGCAGCTGAAATCACCTACAAGGGTCTAGAGTATTTCCTCCGTGACAACCCCAGCACTCCTGCGCTACCTGAGGAAGAGAACTATGCCATCACACTGGCTCTAGATGCGATTCGAGAAGCTTCCAAATCCTACTACAATGAACCCGCGAGCTCTACACCAAGCCCCTGCAACGACACCCCCATGAGTATCGAAGCGATCAAAGAGACGATCAAGCTCCACAACCTCAAAACCCTAGAGCAGATCAGCCACTACACCAAAGCAGGGCTCCATGATGCCGCCTGTATCGAGCCCAATGCCCTACAGGAGCCACGCTCCAGCTATCTAAGTAGCATACTTGAAGAGGTACAAGCAGAACTGGAGGCAGAAAAGCTCGCTAAAATGGCCCCACTAGATACCCCATTTAGAGAGATGGATGTGCCACAAAAAATTACAGCTATCAATGCTGTCATCGATGAGTCTATCCGACAGTTTCTCATCATGGATGGTGGCGACATGGAGATCCTAGATGTCAAAGAAAACGGCGCCCAGATCGATATCTATATCCGCTACCTAGGTGCTTGTAATGGCTGTGCCAGCTCTAGTACAGGTACACTTTTTGCAATTGAGAGTACACTCAAAGAGAAGCTCGATGATCAGATTAGGGTATTGCCGATCTAGGCATATTGTTGCCTCATCCGTATCACCTGCTCCACCATCAACTGTATGGTGGTATCGCCTCTAAAATAATTTTTATTTATTGTATAAACAACATCAACTTTCTGACCAATATCATACTGTTCATATGTTTTAAACTGTACTGCATTATGAATCGTGCCTTGATTTCCAAAGGTAAAGCGTAGATGATTGCTCTCTTTGCCCATGGTTTGGACTGCGAGAATCTCTACATCTCTAGTGAGAAATTTAGGCTTGGGGTTTGCCTCTCCAAAAGGCTCAAACTGGGCAATCATCTCAATCAAAGGAAATCCAATCTGTGAAAAAGGAAGCTCTCCTAAAATATCTGGATCTATAAAGGGTTTTTGATTGCATAATGTAGTAGCTTTTATATTTAAAGCCCTTCTAAATGCATCCAGATTATTCTTGTTTATTGCCAATCCAATAGCAGCACTATGCCCACCAAATTTTTGTAGCATCTGTCTCTGTGTATCTACCAATCCAAAGAGGTCACAGCCGTTGAAACTACGTCCACTGCCTTTATAAACATCTCCATTTTTTGTCAAAACAATAGCCGGTCTCTCAAATAGACGTGCCAGTCTAGCAGCCACGATACCTACAACTCCTTCATGCCAGTTTTCAGAAGCCACTACAATCACTTTGTCACCCTCATCCACCTCAGTGGTCGCTGCATCAGTAATCTCCTGTTCTAGAGCCTTTCTAGCATCATTGAGAGCCATTAGTGACTCTAACTGTGTTCGTGCATCATAGATATTGGTGCTACAGAGAAACGCCACTGCGAGAGATGCATCCTCTAGTCGCCCTGCACTGTTGAGAATCGGTGCCAACCCAAAGGCAATATCCTCACTAGAGAGTTCTTGCTTGTTACGCTGCTCACGATACGCACGTAGAGCAGGACGCTGACTCTGGTTGAGTAGTTTGATGCCTGCTTGTACCATGGCTCTATTGATATGTTGCAGTGGCATAATATCTGCAATGATAGCCATAGCTACCAACTCCAAATATACTTTCATATCTCGTTTAGTCTGAAGCGTTTTGTTGAGAGCCGAACAGAGATACCAAGCGATTTGGGCACCACATATCTCTGCATGAGGAAAGTTACACTCTGACTGCTTTTGATTGATAATTGCATAGGCTTTTGGTATGGTCTCTGGAACAATATGGTGATCGGTAATGATTAAATCAATCCCCAATCTATCACATTCGTTTGCTGCTTCTACTGCTGAGATACCGTTGTCCACTGTAATGACCAAATCATACTCCGCTACTCTGGGTATCAACGTGGTAGAGAGTCCATATCCATCAGTAAACCTATTGGGAATAATCCACGCCAATGGATAATCAATCGCATCAAAAAAGCGTTGCATAATAGAGGTAGAAACCACACCATCCACATCATAATCACCGATGAGTATAATCTTTTCATGATTTTGTATCGCCTGAACAATACGGGCTACCGCCCTGTCCATATCTTTGAAAGTAGAAGGATGGGGCAGGTCTTTCAGAGAGAGAAAGGTATTATCAAAACGCTTACTTAGCAGTGTAAAAATAGCTTCATATGTAAGCGTTCTTGGAAGATTAGTCATTCTCGCTTACATGTGCCTTGGAGGCTTTGATAAAGGCGAGGATACACTCATTGACATGTTGCAGTCTAGAGGTAAACTCTGGATGAAACTGTACACCCAAAAACCAAGGATGATCTACCACCTCAACCGCTTCGATCAAACCATGTGATTCTCCTGTGATATCCATACCTGCTGTTTCAAGAGCTTCACGGTATTTAGGATTGGCTTCATAGCGATGTCTGTGTCGTTCATAAATCACTTTAGCTCCATAAGCAT
>CAZEIN010000350.1:0-3261 GCA_964512425.1 uncultured Sulfurovum sp. | reverse complement strand
AAAAATAAATTTCTAAAACTTGTAGCATTGTTGGCTCTGCCAATGATTGCTTCAGCAGAAGATACACTCAGTGGCGGAGATACCGCATGGATGCTCGTGGCAACTGCTTTCGTCATGCTTATGACACCCGCAGGCCTCGCGCTATTCTATGGTGGTATGACACGTAGCAAAAATGTACTCAACACTATGGGAATGAGCCTCATCGCCTATGCAGTCGGTACATTGGTATGGGTTGCTGCAGGATACTCTATTGCGTTTGGTAGTGGTGACTTCATCGGTACAGGCAAAGTACTACTAGCAGGCATTACAGACAAATCACTGACAGGTACCATCCCTGAGCTTCTCTTTGTAGCCTTCCAGGGCACCTTTGCAGCCATTGCTGTAGCGATTGCTAGTGGTTCTATGATTGAGAGAGTCAAGTTCTCAACATTTACTATCTTTGCTGCACTCTGGATTCTCGTCGTCTATGCACCTGTCACACACTGGGCATGGGGTGGCGGTGAGACACTGAACTTCGGTGAGATGGACTTTGCTGGTGGTACAGTGGTACATATCAATGCAGGTGTTGCAGGTTTCGTAGTGGCGATGATTCTCGGACGAAGAAAAGACTACGGCAAAGCTGCTCTCAAGCCATTCTCTCCAGTCTATGCCGTACTTGGTGCAGCACTACTGTGGTTTGGTTGGTTTGGATTCAATGCAGGTTCAGAAGTAGCCGCAGACGGTATTGCAGGTAACGCTTTTCTGATTACCAATGTTGCAGCCGCCCTAGGCGTGATTGGTTGGTTGATTGCTGAGTATGTTGTCTATAAAACCCCCACACTCATCGGTGGTGCTTCAGGTGCAGTAGCTGGTCTGGTTGCCATCACTCCTGCCTCTGGTAGTGCCGGTGTAACGGGTGCAATCATCATTGGTCTAGTCGGTGGTATCATAGGATTTATCGGTGTCTCCAAGCTCAAAAAGCTCTTCAAAGTCGATGATAGCTTAGATGCCTTTTGGGTGCATGGATTGGTCGGTATCTGGGGCAGTATCGCTACAGCAATCTTTATCGCTCCGTACCTCATGGCAGATGATTACAACATGGGAACACAAATCCTCTCACAGCTCAAAGCTATTGGTTTAACTATCGTATATAGTGCTGTAGCTACAGCCATTGTTTTCTTCATTGCCAGTATGCTGACAGGTGGTGGCAGAGTAGACGAAGAGACAGAACTTATCGGTCTAGATGAGAAAGTACACGGAGAAAAGGCGATGAACCTCTAAGGTTCATCTATAGATAGGGTCTGGTGTTGCAATGTTAACTTGCAAGAGTAAACATTCGCACACCTGACTCCAAGAAACAACAGGGGTCTGGTGTTGCAATGTTGACTCGCAAGAGTAAACATTCATACACCTGACTCCCCACCATAGAAGGAAACAACATGAAAAAAATAGAAGCAATCATCAAACCATTCAAACTAGAAGAGGTCAAAGATGCTCTCGTAGAAGCGGGGATCGAAGGAATGACCGTATCAGAGGTCAAAGGATATGGAAGACAACAGGGTCATTCAGAGCTCTATAGAGGTGCTGAGTACATCGTTGAATTTATCCCAAAGGTCAAGATTGAGCTAGTAGTCAGTACAGATGCATACGCAAACCTCGCCATCGAAGCAATCAAAAAATCTGCCTATACCGGTAAGATTGGTGATGGTAAAATCTTTGTCAGTGATATCTCCCATACAGTTCGTATCAGAACAGGCGAAGAGGATGTTGAGGCACTCTAACTGCTTACAAGGGCGAACACGAGATTCGCCCCTACCTATTACCACTCTCCCCTCCAATCCATTAACTCTCCTCCTGTATAATAGAACCAAATATCATCATACGAGGAATACATAATGAAACTTATCAAAGAGTGTGCCCTTTCAGGTACCAAAAATGGGAAGATTACCATAGCTGTGATCGAAGAGCCTTATGGAGCAGGAAGTGGCAGTGTAGCCAGCATAGCTATCTCACTCTCAGCCAAAAGTACAGAACCTGATTGGAAAGTGCATCTTCCTAAAGAGAATATCGATGATGTGATCACTGCATTAACAGAAGCAAAAACAGAGTTATAAGGGATTTAACCCAAAATACGCAATAGAGATTACCAATCTCCTACAGATCATTGACTCATGGGCATTCACAGCGTATGCATCGATGCACCTTTGGGTGCACCTCAAATACGCTGCAAACACCCATGAGCCAAGCATCTGTAGGAGATTGGCAATTCTATTGCATAATTTGGGTTTAAAAATGTAGGGGCAGGCTTCATGCCTACCCGCAACGCAAGAACAAAATGCTCTCGCAAAAGCGTCATCGAAAGGTCGATTATCTTTTTGAGAACTGTGGAGATCTTCTCGCTTTTCTTCTACCTGGCTTCTTACGCTCGACGACTCTAGAGTCACGAGTCATAAGACCCATAGGCTTGAGGATGGCTCTGAATGATGGCTCATACTCTACCAATGCTTTGGAGATACCGTGCTTGACAGCGTCTGCTTGTGCTGAGTAACCACCACCTAGTGTAGTCGCTTTGATATTGACTGCCTCTAGTTGCTTGGTTGCTTCTAGCGGGAGTCTGACTTTCATCTTGAGAGTCTCATGACCACCAAGCCACTGGTCTAGTGTTTGACCATTGATCAATATCTCACCGTTACCTGGCGTGAGCCAAACTTTAGCGATAGCAGTTTTTCTTTTACCTGTTGCATAAATCGTTGCCATTAGTTAGCTCCTTTGTTGAACTGTGCTGTATGGGGATGCTCTTCACCTGCATAGACTTTGAGTTTCTTGAGCATTTGCTTGCCGAGTGTTGTCTTTGGGAGCATACCTCTGACAGCTTGTCTATAAAGCTTCTCCGTACTGTTTTCCAGCATATCGCTAAGCTTGGTGCTCTTGGTAGATCCAAAGTAGCCACTGTGTCTAAAATACTCTTTGTCCTCTAGTTTCGCACCAGAAAACTTTGCCTCTTTGGCATTGATGATGACCACATAATCACCACAATCTACGTTGGGTGTGAATGATGGCTTATGTTTGCCTCTAAGAAGTGTCGCTACTTCAGTCAAGATACGACCAAAAGTTTTACCTTTTGCATCGATCAAAACCCAGTCTCTCTCTACTTCATGAGGCTTGATGACAGTTGTCATTTTCATGATATTGTTCCTTTGATATATGGCTAATGCCATTTTGGTAGCGGATTGTACCCAGTTAACCTTAGGAAAACTTTAAATTCAGTTTGGTTTAAGTTTA
>CAZEIN010000349.1:0-4980 GCA_964512425.1 uncultured Sulfurovum sp. | reverse complement strand
GATCGTGACACTACTCAAATGGCTAGATAGCAAAAAGAAGCCGCTGTTGGTGCAGGCACCTGCAGGGGTGATGAAGAGGTTGTTCTAACCCCAAATCAAAATACAATAGTATACTTCAGGGAGCATCATCGTGAGTAGCTGTGAAATGTATAGAATGTAGTACTAGCCATAGCTCATTAAAATTCTATATATTTTGCAGATGCTTGCGAGGATGTTCTCTAGGGTATACTATTGGATTTGGACTTGGTATAACCTCATATCCCTAGGGCACCTCTAACAATAGATGCCTTTTAGCAACTAAACGTGCATCAACTGAGACAAGAAGATAATCGTCAAGACAAAAACAAAAGGCAGGCGATGTCCTTTGAATACAAGGGGCTGAACCCCCGCATACACCTGTAAAGCCCCACGAAGCCCTAACCAGATACCCAGAAATGCTTTGAGTGAGAGTATCATCTGGTACTTACTCATGCCGTCCTCTTCTATCTCTCCAAAAACTTGCGAGATCATATAGAGGCCTGTGATCATAATCACTACCAATGCAGGTGGCACGATTTTGCGTATATGGGCAGCAACACCTCCTCTGGCTTTGGCATACTCATCTGGAGTGAGATGCTTCTGCATGCGCATGATAATAAGGTTATCTGTAATCAGAAACCCCCCATAAATAAAGGCGGCAAAGAGATGAATGGTTTTGATAATAATAAAGGTCACGAATAATCCTCATGAAATTTTGGTGGCATTATATCAGGTTTTTTTCATCCCACCATTAACCCAGAGGGTCGGGGAATTAGCTCCTCTTTACTCCAAGTATAGTGCGTATCCTTGTTTGGGCAAATTCTGGATAATCCCTCTATCTGTTTTTTCTCTCAATCTTCTTATAAAGACGCGTACATTTTCATCGGTTGCCTCTTTCCCTTTTCCAATAAGTACTTTGATTTCATCATTACTAATCATATGATTAGGACTCTCAAGAAGGAAAGCAAGTAACTCTAATTCTCTTGTCGTAAGTTTAACAATATTTCCATTGCTTAATAGTTTTTTTGTAGTTTTATCAAATACAAATGTGCTTATAAGTTTTATCTTTTGTCCGCTGTCAATCTTCTCTGCCAACATACAGAGATACTCAAGTAATTCATCAGGATCAAAGGGTTTGATAAAATACTTTGTTACCCCTGCCTCTATTGCATGCAATAACTTATCTCTATCACTGTAGGCACTCAAGATGATAACTGGTATATTTGTATATATCTTATGTATCTCTTCTGCCATACTCAATCCATCCATGATGGGCATTGTGATATCACTAATGATGATATCTGGTTTAAGTCTTAATGCCACCTCTAACCCCTCTGCCCCGTCTCTAGCTATTTCATAGTTTCTAAATTTATCCCCCAAGGCAGATACCAATAATTGAAGTAGACTCTCTTCATCCTCAACAAAAAGTGCTGTTAAATTTTTCAAACTTGCATCGCATTGCATTATTTTCTCCTACTTTGGTAATATAATGGTAAAAAGTGCACCCGTATCATTATTGCTAGCGACAATGGTCCCTTTTAGACTTTGTTGAACAATCATACGCGACATAAAAAGACCTAAGCCCGTTCCCTGACTTGCATGTTTAGTACTAAAATAGGGGTCGAAAATTTTCTCTAAATTTTCCTTATCTATACCTTCCCCATTGTCTTGTACCAAAATAATAACATTTTTTTCTTCTTCTGTGATATAGACTGATATCTCTTTTTCTCCTGACATACTAGCCATTGCTTCTTTGGCATTTTGTAAAAGGTTAATGATGACTTGCGTAAGTTCATTGGAGATACCTATTAATTCAATCTCCCTACCCAAAGATGTATGTAAAATAATTTTAGCTTTTTTGAGATCTTTATTGATCAATGTTAATGCATCATAAAAACTCTCTACGGGATTAAATGGTTCTACGGGTTTATTTGGATTAAAGAAATTTTGAAAATCTTCAATGGTTTGAGACATTGACTGGATGGTTTGCTTTGCATCTTTATAATATCGGTCAACTTGGTCAAGTGTCTCCTTTTCTATAGCATTTTTGAGGCTAAAGAGCGAGAGGTTAAGCTCAGTGAGGGGTTGTCTCCATTGATGGGCAATATTGGCAATCATTTGTCCAAGACTTGCAAAACGTGATTGAGAAAAGAGTATTTTTTGCTTCTCTTCATTTTTCACTACCTCTTCCTGTACTCGCTTTTCAAGATCTCTGTTTAGCTGATAGAGCTCTTTTGTTTGCTCTATGACTCTTTTTTCCAATGTTTGATTAAGTTGTCTAAGTTCTTTCTCTTTCTCTTCAAGTGCTAACTTGAGTTCAACTTCCTGCGTAACATCATAGCGAATTGCTATAAACTCTTCAATCTCTCCCTCTTCATTCAATATAGGCGTAATCGTAGTATTTACGTAAAAAGTGCTTCCCTCCTTGGTAAGGTTTTTAACTAATGTCTTATGTGTTCTCTTGGTAAGGATAGTATCCCATAATTTTTCAAAAGTGCTATTGGGCACATCAGGATGTCTTACAATATTATGATCTCTTCCAATCAACTCTCCTCGGGTATAACCAGAAATTTTACAGAACTCATCATTGACAAATGTGATAATTCCATAGATGTCTGTTTTGGAAACAATATTAGAATTTTCAATTGCTTCTCTGTATTGTGTAAACATATAGCGGTATCTCTATCGCTTTTTCCATGTTTGTGTGCGGTAGAACATGAGTATATACCCACGCACTTTCAGGGCTTTTCCCTCTTGCCAAATTTCGCAGGTATACCACTTTCCATTTTTTGGGTCTAGTATTTTTCCTCCTTGCCATTTGCCGTCTTTGTACTTGAGCCCTCTAAATACAGTCATTCCTAAAATGGATTTGTTTTTAAGTTTTCCTTTGCACTTGGTGCATACTTTGAGTGCGGCAGGATAGAGTTTCACTACCGTACCAGAAATGCTATTCCCGTGTTTTGTGATTTTAATAACAGATTTCTTTTTACCTGTTTTGTCATCATAGGTGACCCAATTTCCTGTCACACCAGCCACAGCAAAGGTCGCCAATAGCCCGATAGCGAGCCATCCTAAAAACAGTTTTTTAATAGTCTGCATACTTCCTCCTTGAAAATATATCAACCATTATATCCAAATTTATTTTGCAGGGTGTAGTGAAATATGCTACAATACCGTCAAAAAAGGATAGCTGTGTCTCCACTAGATCAGATTATGGACGCATTGGAGTATCGGGATCTGTTTCTAACGGGTGGTGCTGGTGTGGGCAAAAGTTACCTGACCAATGAGGTGGTCTCTACCTACCGAAAAGCAGGCAAACAGGTCGTTACACTGGGCTCTACGGGAGTGAGTGCAGTCAATGTAGGTGGCTTTACGATTCATAGTTTTTTTGCCTTTGGTATCTCTGGAAACTTTGATGAGCTCTCACAGAGCGATAAACGTAACAAAAAACGCCTCATCGATCTCAAAAAAATCCTCAAAGTTACCGATTTGATTGTCATTGATGAGATCTCTATGGTCAGTACGGATTTGATGGATATGATTTTGCATCGCCTAGAGAGCCATGCCTATGATGGGCGATTGATGCTGGTGGGTGATTTTTATCAGCTCCCTCCGATTGTCAAAGGCGGCAATAATGGGCTCTTTGGTGAGATGCTTTTTGCATTTGAGAGTACTGCATGGGCGAGAATCAACCCTAGGGTGATTGAGCTCACCGAGATGAAGCGCACCCAAGATGAAGCCTTTACCCATATCCTCTCCAAGATCAGACAGGGTATCTGCGATGACGAAGTGGTCTCCTATGTGTTAGAGCTATGCAACCATGAGTCTGTCTATGAGACTGAGCCTACCTATCTCTATGGACGCAATCTTGAGGTAGAGCAGATGAACCGTACCAGCCTCAACCGTCTCGATTCTGAGGAGACGATCCTGTTTGCAGGACTAGAGAAGTTTGGCTCTGTGCATGAGAAGCGTCTAGAGAGCTGGAAAAAACTCCTGCCCATCTCCAATCAGCTCACACTCAAGGTAGGCGTTCCTGTCCTTTTCACAGTCAACAAATGGGGAAAATTTGTCAACGGTGAGCGTGGCTTTTTGCGTGCGATAGAGGAGGAGTATCTGCTAGTCGAAAAAGAGGAGGAGTTTGTACGCGTGGAGCGGCATGAGTTTGATCTCTTGGATATGGTAGTGCATAATGATGGCAAGATAGAACAGATCTCTCTAGCCACACTCAAACAGTTCCCACTCAAGCTCGCCTATGCAGTGACCATACACAAGTCCCAAGGCATGAGTATCAATCATCTAGTCTGCAATGTAGACAACATCTTTGCACCTAGTCAGTTTTATGTGGCTATCTCTCGTGCCACTGACCCCAAACTACTCAAGATTGATTTTAGTCGAGGAGATATCACACAGTATTTACGCAGAGTTATACATGTAGATGAGCGGGTCAAAAAGTACTATGAAGAGATCACATGAAGATCAATATCTACATCATCGACAAAAAAGGCAAAAAAGATCTCTATGCACCGCTCATCGAACACTATCAAAAGAGTTGCAAAGCCTTTGCCAAAGTAGAGATTCATGAGATATTTACCAAAGATATCATCAAAGCACATGACATTTCCGCCAAAGCTGCTCAAAAACAGTACAGTTTGGCTTTGGAAAAATACCTCTCAGGAGGATATTCTGTCACTTTAGACCCCAGTTCTGTAGAGGTAGATAGCTATGATTTTTCAAATCTGCTTAAGGATAGAGGGGTTGTCAACTTCTTCATTGGCGGCGCATACGGCTTTGAGAGCGATTTTATCACTCAATCTAATAAAGCCATATCATTTGGTAAAATAACGCTGTCACATAAACTCATAAAAGTGGTTTTGATGGAGCAGATATTTAGAGGACTAACTATTCTGCATAACCATCCATATCATAAATAAAATGCCAAGGGGGAATCTTGACAAGTAGAAA
>CAZEIN010000348.1:0-3581 GCA_964512425.1 uncultured Sulfurovum sp. | reverse complement strand
ATGGAGGTAGTGCAAAATAAGAGCGAAAAAAGAAACCAAATGTGTCTATAATTGTAATTGTTTTCATAAAAAACCTAGTAATAAAGAATCATTCTCATTGTAACCAAAAGCATATTTAGAAACGCTTTCTCCTATATTTTCATATACTTAAAAGTATTTTTGACATTATTTCACTATAATAGCACTAAAGTAGCATTTTATTTGATATGGGGAGGTGTTTTCATGGATACAACAAGCAATCTATCGACAAAAGGTTCATCGCATACGATACTGGAGTCTGCACGAAAAATACGTTTAGAAAAACAAAAAAAGCGAGAAGCACGTACGCGTGACAAGTTAGCAGAATTTATGAGTGCAGATATACAAGATAGTGAATTAGGTATCGTTCCTGAGGGCTATGGTGGCATTTTCTATCTCACTGTTTTGCTCTTCGTCCCATGGATCATAGGAATTATGTTTATGTTCTTTTATGTAGCCAAAGGACAAATGGATACCTTTGACAGTCTTGACACCAGCATTTTACTAACCTGGGTTATAGGGTATGAGATACTGGCAGTACTCATACTCTTACTCATATTTAAAAAAGCTATCTCTTACGTACTTAGCTGATCTCTTCAGCCAAGTACTTCCCTGTATAACTCCCACTCTTTTTATAGTTTTCTGCCAACATCTCTGGTGTACCCACATCTACGATCTGTCCCCCTTTGTTTCCACCATCTGGCCCCATATCTATCACATGGTCTGCGTTTTTGACCATATCCAGATTGTGCTCTACTACGATAACGGAGTTGCCAAAATCCACCAAATGGTGCAATACTCCTGTCAATCTGTTGACATCATCAAAGTGCAGTCCTGTGGTAGGCTCATCGAGGATATAGAGGGTATTGCCCGTATCTTTGCGACTGAGCTCTTTGGCGAGTTTGATACGCTGTGCTTCTCCTCCTGAGAGGGTCGTGGCATTTTGTCCGAGTGTGATATAGCCTAGTCCCACATCGATCAGTGTCTTGAGTTTGATGGCGATATTGGGTACGGCTTTGAAAAACAGCATCGCATCATCCACACTCATGGAGAGCACATCAGCGATCGATTTGCCACGGTAGAGCACCTCTAGTGTCTGCTCATTGTAACGTGTGCCTCGACAGCTATCACACTCGACGAGTACATCGGGCAAAAAGTGCATCTCGATCTTGATCTGTCCATCTCCTTGACACTTCTCGCAGCGTCCTCCCTTGACATTAAAGGAGAATCGCCCGATCTTGTATCCTCGTAGCTCTGCTTCTTTGGTCTGAGCAAAGAGCTTACGTATCTCATCCATGATGCCCGTATAGGTGGCAGGATTGGAGCGTGGGGTACGTCCGATAGGGCTCTGGTCGAGCGAAATGACCTTGTCCAGATGCTCCAGTCCATCGATCTCTACCCCATCGATAGAGTTGATGTTGCGAGCATGGTTGAGTATCTGTCTGGCTACAGGCAGGAGGGTTTGGAGAATGAGCGAGCTCTTGCCGCTACCACTCACCCCAGTGACACAAACGAAGCTTCGTAGCGGTATCTCCACAGAGAGATTCTCGATATTGTTCAGTGTGACATTGCGTATCTCTAGATAGTTTTCTGCCTCTCTGCCGTGTGGGTAGGAGACGTCCTTGCGTCCATAGAGGTAGTCTGCGGTGAGGGTTTTTGCCTTTTCGAGCTTTTTACTCACTCCTGCAAAGACCACTTCGCCCCCATGTGCTCCAGCCCCTGGCCCGATATCCACGATAAAGTCAGCAGACTGGATGGTCTCCTTGTCATGTTCTACGACGATGACGGAGTTGCCCTTGTCTCTGAGGGATTGGAGGGTACGGATGAGCTTGATCGTATCTCTCTCGTGTAGTCCAATACTGGGCTCATCAAGCACATACATCACCCCTGTCAGCCCCGATCCTATCTGCGAAGCGATCCTGATACGTTGCGCCTCTCCTCCCGAGATTGTTCGTGCATCACGGCTCAGCGTGAGATAACTCAACCCCACATCATAGAGAAAAAAGAGCCGCTCTCGGATCTCCTTGAGAATTGAGTCTGCGATGAGTGCTTGCTGTTCACTAAAGTGCGAAAAATTCCCCTCCTTGGAAAAATACGCATAACTCTCTTCGATAGGCATATCGATGATATCAGCGATGTTCTTGCCCTCTATCATCACCGAGAGTGAGCGGGGTCGCAGCCGATGCCCGCTACATTTATCACAGACCTTTTCGGTCATGTATTCAGAGACATCTTTCTCATCCTTGAACATATCATGGGCAAACTTCACCACACCTGGCCACTCACGGGTGAGCTTGTGCCGCTTCCATGTGAAATTGACTGGTTCAGCTGCCCCGTAGAGGATGGATTTTTTCTCATGCTCTGGGAGGTCATCATAGGGGATTTTGGTATCGATGCGATTTTGTTCACAAAAGGCGGTCAGAAACTTGGTGTAGTAGCTCTTGTTAAAGCCATACATGATTTTGATGGCTCCCTTGTCGATACTGAGGGCTCCTTGGATGATCTTTTTGAGGTCGATGGTATAGCGGATACCCAGCCCATCACAGATAGGGCAGGCTCCCTTGGGGGAGTTGAACGAGAAGCTCACAGGCTCTAGCGGCTCAAAGCTGAGTTTACAGTCAAAGCATGCCAGATGCTCCGAGTAGTGATAGTGCTTGCGGTCGAGGTCGAGCTCCTCATGGTTGAGTACTTCGATCTCCACCTCTCCATAGCTCTCATTGAGGGATTTTTCGACATCCTGACCGATACGCTCTCGTGACTCCTCTTTGACCACGACACGGTCGATGACGACTTTGATGGTATGTTTCTTGGTCTTGGAGAGCTCGATCTCATCATCCAGACGCACCATGACTCCATCGATCATGGCTCTGACAAATCCTTTGTGACGCAGGGATTCGAGCATATCGGCAAAGGTGCCTTTTTTTTCCTTGACCAGTGGTGCCATGATGACGAGCTTGGCTCCCTCTGGCAGTCGCAGTACTTCGGTGATGATATCCGATGCCGACATACTAGAGATCGGCTTGCCGCACTCATGACAGTGCTGCCCTCCTACTCTAGCAAAGAGCAGTCTCAGATAGTCATAGATCTCGGTGATCGTACCCACGGTGGAGCGTGGGTTTTTGGAGGTGGTCTTCTGGTCGATGGCGATGGCGGGCGTGAGTCCCTCGATCTTGTCCACATCAGGCTTACCCACTCGTCCTAGAAACTGTCTGGCATAGGAAGAGAGCGACTCGATATAACGCCGCTGTCCCTCCGCATACAGCGTAGAAAACGCCAGCGTAGATTTACCCGATCCCGAGATGCCCGTGATGACCACGAGCTGGTTTTTGGGGATCTCTAGGTCTATGTTTTTGAGATTATTTTCGCGTGCGCCGTAGAGGCGTATGGTGTCTTTTGGTTTTGCCATGGTTGTTGTGTCTCTTTAGTAAAAAAATGAGCCCAAATGATGCAATAGAATTGCCAAATATTCTACTGATGCTTGGCTCATGGGTGTTTGCAGCGTATCTGAGGTGCACCCAAAGGTGCATCGATGCATACGCTGTGAATGCTCATGAGTCAATGAT
>CAZEIN010000347.1:0-8334 GCA_964512425.1 uncultured Sulfurovum sp. | reverse complement strand
CAGACTACTGATGATTTGTTGCGTTTTTCGACTTCGAGTATGAGAGTGCGTAATGCAAAAACAACACCTGAGCAAACACAGGCGTAAAGATATTGAGTATCGGCACATAATTGAACAGCGAAGCGATCATGGCCAAGGAGGTTGCCTTTTTGCCTGTATCTATCTGTTCCTCTGCACCAAAGAGTGCACTGACATCATAGATCGTAGGTTTTTTGATCAGAATTGACCAGAGATAGAGCACAATGACCTGTCCTATGATGGGCACAAAAATCAGTGGGAGAGAGGGGATAAATAGCAGGAGAAAGAGACCCGTTGCTTTGAGTGTCAATAGGAGCGAGGTTGTTATATCGGGGGTACCGCTGGTTGCTATATCAGGGTAGTGCTTGCTTGCCAGTTTTTTGAGAAGCTTTTCACTTGTCAGCGATGTCAACAGTGAGACAATGATAATGAAAAGTATATAGATGAGCAAGATATTGACTATGCCCGCACCAGTATGCTGTAGCCACTCCCATGGTACCCAGCTGAGAAATGCACTGATCATATTGGTGAGATTCTCCCAAAATAGCCAGATAATAACGATGGAGAGCACCATAGAGAGCAAGGCTGTTTTGACAACATAGAGAACGACCTCTCTAGACAGGAGATCTTGGATACTTTTGGAGATAGTTGATTTCATTAAATTTCTCATTCTCACAAGTACTCATTTTTAAATGCGACATACCGTGCAGCAGAAGCATACAGCTCTGCTACCTCTTCATCCGTTAGAGAGCGTACTACTTTGGCGGGGCTACCCATGATGAGGCTTCGGGGTGGAAACACCTTGTTTTTGGTGACTAAGCTACCTGCTCCCACGATGGACTCTTTGCCGATGACAGCACCATCTAGAATCGTGGCACTCATCCCTATCAAGCAGGCATCCTCTATCGTACAGCCATGTAGCATCACACGATGTCCTACCGTGACATCATTCCCGATGAGGGTAGGGTTACCATCGCTTTTGTCTGGATTTTTATAGTGGGTGACATGCACCATGCTGAGGTCTTGGATGTTGCTACGTGCACCGATCTCGACACGATGCACATCACCTCGCACCACACACCCAAACCATACGGCACTCTCTGCTCCCATCGTCACCTCTCCGATGACAGTAGCTCCAGAGGCGATCCAGGCCCCTGAGTGCAGCACAGGCAATTCTCCTCGAAAGGGTAGGATATTGGGTGGGTTCATGGTGTCTCCTTGTTTTTGTGCTATTTTACCCAATAATCTCTTAGGTCAGACATTGAATATTTATACCAAATCCAAATTCAATAATATACCCCAAAGAACATCCTCGCAAGCATCTGCGAAATGTATAGAATTTGAATTAGCTATGGCTAGTACTACATTCTATACATTTCACAGCTACTCACGATGATGCTACCTGAAGTATACTATTGTATTTTGATTTGGTATTACCACTAAACATATAAATCATGGGGTTTTAATACCCATCTTATTTGGTTGGTGCGGTAATAATTAAATAGGGTTTTTAGAGGAGAAGCACTCAGTAAATCACCCGAGCCAAATACAGTCCTTGCGGAGGGGCGAGTCTGCGGCTGTGGATAGTTTGCAGACAAAGTTGCTCTCGTAGTTGTGCTAGGGTGAGTTCACCATCGGCAACACGCACGGCAAAATCGATCATCATCCGTACCTGAGCCCTGAGAAATCCATTGGCTTCAAAATAGATGGCATGATACTTTCCTAGAGGACAGGTGGTGGCTCGGTGGATCTCTCTGATGTTGTTTTTGGTCTCAGAGCCTGTTTTGAGAAAATGGCTAAAATTGTGCTCTCCAACAAAACATCCCAGTGCCTCCTCTAGCAAGCCAAAGTCTCTGATGGGGAGATGAGTGACAAAGTCCTCTTCGAATAGGGAGAGCTTGGAGGTTTTGAATAGGTAGCGATAGAGCCGTTTGCGGGCTGAAAATCTGGCATGAAAATCTGTGGGGGCAAGGGTGATGTGTTTGAAGGCAATGCCCCTGAGCTTGCCATTGAGATGCTCTCGTAGCTTTGTTAGGTCACGCCAGTAGCTAGGTAGCTCGAAATGAATCACCTGTCCTGTGGCATGCACCCCTGCATCGGTGCGTCCCGAGCCAACAATCTCGCTCTCAATGCCTAGTGAGTGGAGCGCTGTCTCTATGGCAGTAGCAATGGTGTGGGGAGTGGAGGTCTGTTTTTGAAATCCTTGAAAGGCGGTGCCGTTATAGGCGATGACTGCTTTGACACGCATCAAAATCTCGCTTTGGTTTTGTAGTGAAATAGAATCATCCCTATCACTACAAAAAGTGTAGAGATAGCAAAAAGTATCCATGGGGTTCCTTGTTTGCGTAATAGAGATGCAGCTATATAGACTGCGAATGCAACACTAAATCCAATACTATAACTATGCAATCTCTGGTATCTAGGGTTAATGATAGAAAATGCAGCAATCAACCCCAATACCAAGAGTGGTGAGAGTGAGAGAAAAATATTATAGATAAAGTATGCCATATCTTTTTTGTTGGTTGTGATTTTACTCCAGCCTCTGCCTAGCCAAGTAGTATTGACGTGGGTTTGTGTATAGTTATAGAGTTTCATCTTCTCATAATGGATAGATTCGATACGATCAGACAAAAAGGTATCTCCTGTGCCATGAGAGAGGGTGAGTAAAAAGTGGGAATGGTTATTTTCCATATTGGCTGTATCTGCAATGATAATGACACGCTTCTGTTTGCTGTCAGTTGTAAACAGTACCACATCATGATAGATATCTCCTATCTTTTCCCCCAAAAAGACAATGTACTCTCCAAATTTTTGCCCTAAGCGATTGGGTGAGATGGTGAGTTTGGCTTCTGTTCTTTTGCGCGCTTCAAAAAGCTTATATGCAAGTGTACTCTGTGGAATGGTATACAGAGACAGGGTAAGCATCAGTATAGAAAAAAGCAGAGAAGGCAAAAGCAATATGCGTATGAGCCTGCTAGGGCTCATGCCAAAAGAGAAGAGAGCAATCAGCTCATTTTCTTGAGAAAGTTTAGTGAGCGTAATGGTAACGGCAGCAATAAATGAGAGAGGTAGGGTATAAAAAAGAATATCTGGGAGAAAAAATCCAAAAAGCACTAAAATCTCCCCACTACCAAGAGAGATTTGATTTGAGAGAATAGAGATTCTAATAATATAAACGATAGAGAGAATAGAGAAAAAAGGCAAAAATATCAAAAGATAATTTTTACCAAAGTGTGAGAGAATAAAACCTCTGACACTACCCATAGATAATCCACTCTACCAATCTCATTGCTTCTGTATCAAAGAGATAGATAATCAGTGTTGCCATTGCTAAAAAGGGAACAAAAGGCACCATGGTGTCCTTGGCAAACAGTGACGGTAGAATCGCTAGAATAGCAGAGAGAAATAGTGCCAGAAAGAATCCTGGGAATCCCAGTAGTGCCGCCATAGTGCCAGCGACTATGACATCTGCTCCCCCCATGGCTTCTTTGCGTGCAACGATAGAGATGATTTTTGCCAATAGCCAGAGTCCGCCAGCTGCAAATAGGGCAGAGGCGATAGGGTTGCCCCAGTGTAGCTGGAGTGTAGCTGGCTGGATCAGTGCCAGCAGTAGACCAGAGAAGTTCACACTGTCAGGTACGGCATAGTATTTGATATCGATGACTGTCAGAGCCAGTAGTGCAGTAAAGGAGCCAGCGATAAAAGGAAAATACCACACCAAGCCGATCTTGTAGTAGAGCGCCAGCCAGAGTAGTCCTGTCAGTAGCTCTACGATGGGGTACTGCTTGGAGATGGGTTCCTTGCAAAAGGCACATTTGCCGCCTAGAAACAGCCAGGAGAACAGAGGGATATTGTGGTACCACTTGAGCTTGGTGTTGCAGCTGGTGCAGTGTGAACTAGGAAAAGCGATACTCTCTCCTCTGGGAGTACGGTAAATCACCACATTAAGAAAAGAGCCAATCATCATCCCCGAGAGATAAACCCCAATCATCAGTATACTCTCAGCCATTAGATACCTCCAAATTTACGGTCACGGTGCTGGAATTTTCCGATAATCTCCTCTAGCTCTGCAGGAGAGAAGTCAGGCCAGAGGGTATCGGTAAAAAACATCTCGCTATAGCTCAGTTGCCAGAGCAAAAAGTTAGAGAGTCGTTGCTCTCCACTGGTACGAATCATGAGATCGATATCGGTATAGGGGCTATCGAGTGCAGCACCCAGTGTCTCCTCTGTCATCGCTTCGCCTGCATCAATCACACGATTGGCTGCACGTACAATCTCATCACGGCTACCATAGTTGAGGGCAAGCACTTGGGTGAGGCTTTTGTTGTTTTTGGTGAGCTCTTTGGTCTCTGCGATGGTTTTTTTGAGTTTGTCTGAAAAAGCAGAGATGTCTCCTACAGTTTCAAACTTGGTATCGAGCTTCATGTAGGTAGGGATCTCATTACGTAGATAGTGATTGAGTAGCTTCATGAGAAAGGAGACCTCCATTTTGGGGCGTTTCCAGTTTTCTGTGCTAAATGCGTAGAGTGTGAGTGTTTTGATAGCCTCGTGTTTGGCACAGTAGGTGGTGATATCGCGTACCACCTCTGCACCCATTTTGTGCCCTTCTGTGCGTGCTTTGCCTTGCTGTTTCGCCCATCTGCCATTGCCATCCATGATAATGGCCAGATGCTCTAGTCGGTTTGTTTTACTCATTGCTATCCTTGTCTAGTAGCCTGCTTTGTTTCGCGATTTCAAAAGAGAGCGCTAGCTTGTCTGCTCTACCTAGTGGTGTGACTGCGTCTGTAGTGATAAAGTGTATCTCATTGTCACTGGTACCAAAGCTTTGGCTGTCTTGGAGTAGATTATAGCAGACTGCGGTGACCCCTTTGTCGCTTATCAGACTTTTGGCATTTTCCAACCCTCTGTCGCTGTCCATCTCTGCTTTGAATCCTATGGTGATGATGCCCTCTTTGTTGATGCTTTGGAGGATGTCAGCTGTCTGTTTGAGCTCGATACTCCAGTGCTCTCCGATTTGAGATTTTTTGAGTTTTCCTGTTTGTGGGAACTGTGGGGTAAAGTCCGCCACCGCTGCTACCATATAGAGGTAGGGGGTTTTCTGTATCATGCCTACAGCATCTGGGTTGTTGAGGCTGGGTTTGCTCATTTTGCCCTTTTTGGCGACACGGACTGCATCTACGGTGTACTCCAAGAGCTCGGCAGCATCCTCGACATCAATCGTGTAGATCTCAGCAGGGAGATCCTCGTGTGGCATGGTAGAGATATAACAGACATCCGCACCTCTGAGATAGAGTGCTGTGGCAAGTGATTTTGCCATCTTGCCACTGGAGTAGTTGCTGATGTAGCGGACTTCATCGATCTTCTCTCTGGTGCCGCCTCCTGTGATGACTACTTTACGGTCTCTCCAAAATGGATCTTCTAGTAGGGCTTGGCAGGCTTGGAAATAGATCTCCTGAGGCTCTGCGAGTGCGCCATTACCTTCATCTCCGCAGGCAAGCAATTTATCCTGTGGAGAGATGATACGCACATCATTGACACGTAGCATCTTGAGTGAGCCATCGGTATAGTGGTTGGCAATCATCTGGGTATTGGCAGCAGGGGCGATGAGTATCTGTCTGCTGTATGCCAGTGCTGTCTGGAGCAAGATAGTATCTGCAATGCCTTTGCTGAGCTTGTTGATTGTGTTGGCAGTTGCTGGAGCGATGAGGAAAATATCTGCTTTTTTGCCGATATCGATATGATTGAGATCGCTACTCCAGCTCTCTGTGCCCTCATGCAAGACAGGGTTGCCTGTAAGTGCCTCCATGGTGAGTGCAGTGACAAAACGCTGTGCCGCCTCAGTCATTATCACATGTACCTGCGCACCTGATTTGACAAAGAGTCTGGCGATATCACAGGCTTTGTAGGCTGCGATACTGCCTGTGATGCCCAGTAGTATGGTTTTTCCTTTGAGATCAATCATCATCTATTTTCCTTTTCCAAAGAACGTATAAAAAAAGTTCGCAATGACTTTGAGTGGGGCTCTAGAGATTGCCAATGCACCCTGCTGGATATCCTTGTTGACGGTGCTACCTGCTGCAATCATCACATCATCTGCTAGGGTAACAGGTGCGAGTAGTTGGCTGTCTGAGCCCACAAAGACATTTTTGCCGATGATGGTTTGGTATTTGTTTTTGCCATCATAGTTACAGGTGATTACCCCTGCACCGATGTTGGAGCCCTCATCGATAGTGGTATCTCCGATATAGGAGAGGTGTCCTGCTTTGACCCCTGTGAGGGTGGATTTTTTGATCTCGACAAAGTTACCGACATGGCTATCTCTGAGCTCTGTTTGGGGTCGAATCCTACCCATAGGCCCTACAGCAGAATCGATGATAACAGCATCCTCGATGACGGAGTGGGCTTTGATATGGGCGTGGATGAGCTTGGTCTCCCCTAGGATAGTCACACCATTTTCCAACATACACTCCCCCTCAATGCGGGCTCTACAGTCGATATAGATAGTCTCAGGCAATCGCATGGTAACACCCGACAGCATGAGTGCCTCTTTGATGCGTGCTTGCATCATCTGCTCTGCATGGGCGAGGTCTAGTTTGGAGTTTACTCCCTTGAATTCCTCCTCTCGCACGATGACAGGCTCTACAGTTTTGCCCTCGTCTACTGCCATCTCTACGATATCAGTCAGATAGTATTCTGCTTGGGCATTGGCATTGCTGAGTCTAGGAATATAGCTCTCAAGCACGTGTTTGGAGATGCAGTAGATCCCTGCATTGACTGTGCTAATTGCCAGTTCTGTGGTTGTGCAGTCCTTTTGTTCGATGATTTTTTGGACTTTGTTGTCACTGATGCGCACCCTGCCATATCCTGTAGGGTTCTCCATCTCGATAACACTCATGGTGATCTCCGCAGTACCAGCAGACAGAAGTGCCAGAGATGCCTGTGTGATGAGTGGCATATCACCATTGAGGATGAGGATACGCGCATGTGCAGCCTGTATGCCCCGCATCGCACCACCCGTACCTGGAAACTGTACCGCATCCTGTAGATGAAAGCCAATCCCACTGTAGTGTGCCTCAATCTCTGCTTGGATACGTTCTGCCTGATGATAGAGTACGACAGTGATATCATCAGAGACCTGCTGTGCTGCATCAATCGCATGAAAGAGCATCGGTTTTCCAGAAATCTCATGCAAGACCTTGGGGGTAGTAGATTTCATCCGTGTACCCTGCCCAGCTGCCAATATCACTACACTTAACGCCATCGCAGTACCTTTTTGCTAAAATAGCAAGTATTATATCCAATTAAGGTTGATGATTTGCAGTGTAAACATTTTGGGCAATGTGGCTCCTGTAGCCTCTATGCTATCTCCTATCCAGAGCAACTCCGAGAAAAGGAGGAGCGTGTGAGTGCCATGCTGGCACCTTTTTATTCGCAAAAGCTCTCTTGTTATGATTCGCCACAGAGTCACTATAGAGCCAGAGCAGAGTTTCGTATCTGGCATGAGGGGGAGGTGTGCCACTACGCAATGGGAAATCTCAACAAAAATGCTGCCGTCACACTCTCAGAGTGCCCCAAAGTCATCAAGCCCATAGAGGAGCGGATGTGGAGACTCCTAGCAGAGATCAATCGCAACAAAGCGCTCTCCCATAGACTCTTTGGCGTGGAGTTTTTGGCTACGGATTCAGGAGAGTGTCTGGTGACAATGCTCTATCACCGCAGATTGGAAGAGGCATGGCTAGAGGTGGCAACCCCGCTGGAGGCACAGCTAGATATCTCCCTGATCGGGCGTAGTCGCAAGCAGAAAGTAGTACTCTCTCAGAGCTATGTCACAGAGCGGTTGACAATAGCTAAAAGAGTTTACACATACCGTCACTATGAGGGGGGATTCACGCAACCCAATCCCTTGGTAAATGCCAAGATGATAACATGGGCAATCGACCAAATAAAGGATGACAACAGAGAGCATCTGCTGGAGAGTTACTGTGGACTTGGCAACTTTACACTGCCCTTGTCAATACTCTTTACAAAAGTGTTGGCAACAGAGATTAGTAAAAACTCGATCTACGCAGCCAAAGAGAACTGTGCACTCAACGAGATAGAGCATATCGAATTTGTACGCCTCAGTTCCGAAGAGATGACACAAGCACTCAACAAGCAGAGAGCATTTAGACGGCTGGAGGGGATTGATTTGGAGGGTTATCACTTTAGTCATGTGTTGGTTGACCCTCCTCGTGCTGGGTTGGATAGTGATACGATCACACTCATCTCCCAGATTGATACCATCCTCTATATCTCTTGCAACCCTGAAACACTTGC
>CAZEIN010000346.1:0-3753 GCA_964512425.1 uncultured Sulfurovum sp. | reverse complement strand
TAGAATAAAGGGTTTGCAATGTACGCAATCATAAAAGCAAGTGGTCAGCAGTTTAAAGTCCAAGAGGGCGATATCATCTGTTTCGACAACATGGGACTAGAGCCAAAATCTGCAGTAGAGTTCAAAGAGGTGCTCGCAGTAGACAATGGCGAATTGACAGTAGGTACGCCTTTCGTAGAGGGTGCAGTCGTCAAAGGTGAGGTGATCAATGAAGGTAGAGACAAAAAAGTGATCATCTATAAGAAAAGAAGAAGAAAAGATTCAAAGCTCAAAAGAGGTTTCAGAAGAGACTTTACTAGAGTAAGAATTACCAAAATAGCGTAAGGAGACGAAATGGCACACAAAAAAGGTCAAGGATCAACTCAAAACAACCGTGATTCCGCTGGACGAAGACTGGGCGTAAAAAAATATGGTGGCGAAGCTGTCATCCCAGGTAACATCATCATTAGACAAAGAGGTACAAAAGTACATCCTGGTAACGGTGTAGGTATGGGTAAAGACCACACGATTTATGCACTCATCGAAGGTGTAGTCAAGTTTGAAAACAGAACGGCTAGCCAAAAGAAAGTTTCTGTCGTTTCTGCTTAATCTCTCCCATTTGTAGGCTTTTTGCCTACAAGCACTTCCTACTTTTCCTATTTTTTAGTACAATACCTATATCAGAATATATCCTTACACAAGGCATAACGATGCACTCCTTTGCACTAGAAATTACAACCATCACCGTACTCTCATTGGTGATACTCTCCAATGCGATAGCTAGCAAGCTCAAAATACCCTCCGTATTTTTATTGCTCATTGGCTCTTATCTCATCTATACGATGACCCCTCATCTGGTACCTATCGACCTCAAGAGTGGCTTTGATACGTTGATTATCTTCTGCATCCCGTTGATTTTTATGGCAGATGCTTTACATTTACATTTTGAGGATGTCAGACGGTATTGGGCAGAGATCTTTTATCTGGCTGTAGTCTCCGTGGCAATCTCTATCTCGGTGGGGGCTAGCTTGTACTATTTTGATATCTTTACAGGACTCAGTCTAGGGGCGTATGTCACACTATTTGCAATCAATATGGCAACCGATGCTGTCAGTGTTCAGTCTGTACTCTCACAGTTCAAAGGCATCCCCCATCAGACCAAAGTCCTCATCGAGGGTGAGTCTCTGGGCAATGATGCCACTGCGGTAATCGCCTTTTTCTTTATCGGACTTCCGTGGATGAGTAGTGGAGATATGACCTTTGGTACGGCAGCACTATCCTCACTCAAGGTATTTGCATTTAGTGCGATACTGGGGTTGGCTATTGCAGCAGCCTTTTATCTGATTATGAAGCTCTTTAGTGACAAGCGTAGTGAATTTTTCGCCTTTGTGGTTGAGGCATACAGTGCCTATGTGTTGGCAGAACATTTTCATATTAGTGGTATTTTGACACTCATCGTAGCCATTATTGGTACCAAGGTATTTATAGATATCGACATAGCACATGAAAAAGAGGAGCTCATCACAGGAAAGTTTAGCCGTACTTTCAAGATCACCAAACTCAGCAAATTTGTTGCAACCACCAATGAACGCCTAGAGTATATCTATGAGATGGCATCAGAGTTTGGCTATATTGCCGCGGCTATGATATTCTTTGTGTTGGCAGAGATGGTGGATTTTGGGATATTGGTCAAATACTGGCGAGAGATATTGATTATGTTTGCTATCACTACGATTATCCGAGCACTCTCGATGGCAAAGTTTGCTTTTATCGGAGCCAAATCCAAGCATATCGAACCTGTAGGTGTCGAGGGGTGGTTTATCCTGACGTTTAGTGGGATGAAGGGGGCTCTCTCTATCATACTAGTACACATGTTGCCCCACGATCTGCCCTATCGTGAGATGTTTGAGGCAGTGACGATTGGCGTGGTGGTGCTCTCGATTTTTGTCTATGGTATGACGCTTTGGTGGTATTTTATGTTTGTCAAAAAACCAGTAGCACTAGGGGAGTCAGATGCAGACTCCTGATACTACACGGCAAAAAGTCCTCAGAATCCTCTACGAGGAGGTCATTCCCGCACAGGGCTGTACTGAGCCTATCGCTATCGCCTATGCAGCCGCCAAAGCCAGAGAGGTAATCCCTGATGAAGAGATCTCAGAGGTGAGTATTCGAGTCTCTGGAAACATTATCAAAAATGTCAAGAGTGTAGTGGTACCCAACAGTGGTGGCATGGTAGGTATAGAGGTTTCAGCGGTGATGGGGTTTATGTTTGGCGATGCGAGTCGTGATCTGGAGGTAATCAGTGATATCACCATAGAGCAGATGGAGCAGGTCAGGGTCTTTATGGAGACAGCGACTATCGAGGTGCTACATGTTGATACACCAGAGAAACTCTATATCGAAGTAGAGCTCAGAAGTACAGAGCGATGCGGCAGTGTCGAGATCAAACATTTCCATACCAATATCACCAAGATCAAACGAGACCAAGGCATCCTCATCTCCCAGCCCTGCAATGACAAGGTATTTAATACCCCAGAGGAGGATCGTAGTATCCTCTCTATCGCACTGATTTGTGAGCTGGCAAAAACCATGCCACTAGAGCAGATAGAGCCACTGATGTCCAAGGTCATTATCCTAAACTCCAAGATTGCCCATGAGGGGCTCTCTGGCAACTATGGGATCAATATCGGCAGGGTGATTCGAGATCAGATAGAGAGCGGTTTTTATGGTGATGATATTCGCAACCGTGCTGCCAGTTTCGCAGCTGCTGGTAGTGATGCACGGATGAGTGGCTCTGATTTGCCTGTCATGACCACCAGCGGCAGTGGCAACCAAGGCATGACTGCCTCTCTAGCACTCATCAAATATGCTGCGATGCGTGATGTACCGAGAGAGCAGCTCATCAGAGCCCTATTCTTCTCACATCTCGCGACCGTGCATATCAAATCCAATGTCGGCAGACTCTCGGCCTACTGCGGAGTGATCTGTGCAGCAGCAGCGGTGAGTGGAGCACTCTGTTTTATCGATGGGCATGAACTAGAGACTATCTCTCATGCCATTGCCAATACCCTAGGTGATGTCTCAGGCATCATCTGTGATGGAGCCAAAGCCTCTTGTGCGATGAAAATCTCCACGACAGTCACGGCTGCCTTTGATTCCTATGTTCTAGCCACACATGGAGAATATATGCACGGTGGAGACGGCATCATCGCCAACGACATCGAACAGACCCTAGTCCATGTCGGCAAGCTGGCAGGCGATGGCATGAAAGAGACAGACGAGGTGATACTGGATATTATGCGTCATAATTATAGGTAGTGACCAGAACAGGAAGTATCACCAGCACGACTCCTCCGTCATCCTGAACTTGATTCAGGATCCAGGGGTTGACGCGGCAGGGATGATGGCATCTAGAAAAAATAGCAAACTTTTACGCTATAATCACTCTATCAAATGATAAGGCTCTCACGACATGGCACTTTTTCAAAACTCCGTACTCAGACATCACCTAAAGCATCAGGATATACATGTAGCCCTACAAGCCTATGCCATATACCAATCTGAGTTTCTCCCCAAGATAGCCAATATCCGTACCTCAAAAGAGGAGCAGTATCAGTATGGTTTTCTCGATGATCTGTTTGTCAACCTGCTCGGCTATACGCTCAATCCTACCCCTAAGTACAATCTCATCGCAGAGCAGAAAAACCTCAGTGATGCCAAAAAAGCAGATGGTGCAGTGCTCCGAGAGGGTGAGGTCATCGCAGTCATAGAGCT
>CAZEIN010000345.1:0-2458 GCA_964512425.1 uncultured Sulfurovum sp. | reverse complement strand
ACTCTCTACCATGGGTATAGAAGTGATTGATTATGACTTTGCTGATGATCTGAAGTTTTTAGATAGCTTCTGATGATAGTGAGCGATACCACTACACTGATTATCCTCAGTGATCTAAACAGATTTGACCTACTCTCTAATCTATTTACTCATATTTACATATCTCCTACAGTCCATCAAGAGCTCAATACCAAGACAAAAGCCACACTGCCCTCGTTTATCTCAATCAAACAGTGCAAAGACATAGAGACAGTCGATGCGTTAGCACAGCTACTTGATAGAGGCGAGAGTGAGGCTATCGCACTAGCAATAGAATTGCATAGCGGTCTCATTATTGATGAAAAAAAGGGGAGGAAGATTGCTCTAAGCAAGGGGGTGAAGATTATTGGATTATTGGGTATAATCACACTCAATATCCAACGAAAACAGATGAGCATATCTCAAGCTAGAGCATTTTTGGACACAGCTATCGCAGATGGATACCGCATCAATACACTGCTCATCGAAACGATGTTTAAGCATTTGGCGGAATAAAACATGTTCACCGGACTCATACGAGAAATTGCCACTGTCAAAAGCTATCAAAACAATATCCTCACGATCTCTTCAAAGCATCCAGCCAAGCTGGGTGACTCCATCGCAGTCAATGGAGTCTGCCTGACTGTTATTCGCGTCCATAGGGATGGGTTTGACCTAGAGTTGGCAGACGAGACCCGCGCTATCATCGACGAGAGCAAAATGACAGGCAAGATACATATCGAACCTGCGATGATGATGGGAGATCGGTTTGAGGGGCATATCGTGCAGGGGCATGTGGATTGTGTAGGCACCGTCTCACAAATCACTCCTAGAGAAAATGGCACAGATTTTATCATCTCTGTTGATCCAGAGCACATCACTCATATCATCCCCAAAGGCTCTATCACGATCGATGGCATCTCTCTGACAGTCAATGATGTCCAGCAGGAGCATTTCAGGCTCACCATCATCCCCCATACACTAGGAAACACCCTCATGAAACACTACAGAATAGGCACCAAACTCCATATCGAAACCGATGTATTTGCACGTTATATCGATCATATATTGGCACATAGAAGTAGCAAGGAGTCCATGAGTTGGGAAGAAGTAGACACGATACAGATGAGCTACTGATGAATATTTTTGATCAGCATACACCCCAGACAGGTGAGACATTCACCACACTCCTCAGCCACAAAAACATCACTATCCAGCACATCGTCAGCTCTGATACCATTGAAAACAAAACCTATGTTCAAGCAGAAGATGAATGGGTTATTTTACTAGAGGGTGAAGCAACGCTGCTGATAGAAGCGGAGGAGAAAAAACTCATCAAAGGGGAGATGCTATTTATCCCCGCACACACCTCTCACAGGATTCTAGAGACACAAAAAGGTACACTCTGGCTAGCAGTACATATCCATTAGTTCCCACTACCAAGAGAGATTTTCCTCTTCGCTCATGCCGAGAATCGCATCAGAATCAACACTAGGATCATCCATCTCAATCAATGGCACTTTATCCAATGAAGCCCTGTTCACCTCAGAGCCTTTGAAGTCATAGGTCTCTGCATTGTAAAAAGTCTGCTCCTTGGCAAATTTCTTCTCTTGTTCTATCGCTCTTTGGAGCTCTTGGTCAATGATAGTGCTATTATTTTCACTTGCAAATACTACACCTGTACATAAAAGTATGGCGGCAAAACTAACTCTTTTTATCATAAGCTATCCTTTTGTTGTCTATAAGTATAACAAAAATACCTAAGGGTTTTGATAATCTGCATCAACCCTAATCCCGAAATAGAAAAAACAAACAATAAGCACAGATGCCCTAAAATAGAATAAAAGAAGCCGACAAGAGCCCACCTGTTTCTTTCACCCAACTGGTGAAGCTCTTGCCAAGGAGTAAAAGTATGACACAGAGTATTTTAAACTTCACTGTAGAAAGCACGAATCATGCTATAGCCATTACGCTCCCTTTTTGACTGAAAACTGACCCACCTTTTACCTCTCTTCATGATACTCCTTCTCCGCGTTAACCTTCCAAATGGCTTCTTTACTGATAATACCATGTTTAATATTTTCAACTACTTTCATGGCAGTCAACATTGAATGATCCATATTGTTGTATCGATGCATACCATTACGTCCAATTAAAAAAAGATTTTCAAATGCATCAACATACTCTTGCACCATATGAAAGCTCTCATACGTACCAAAATATGCTGGATATGCTTTTGGTACCCTTCTAACAATACTGTCAATAACATCATGTTTGTCAAGCATTCCTATCTGAACTAGTTCTTCTATTGCAAAGCGCTTCATCTCTTCATCATTTTTAGACCAAGTAGCATCTCCTTCATTGCAAAAGTACTCAAGACCTATCCAAACTTTAGTCTTATCTGCAACTAGGTAGGGGCTCCAGTTATTAAAGAACTGTA
>CAZEIN010000344.1:0-5041 GCA_964512425.1 uncultured Sulfurovum sp. | reverse complement strand
TCTTCCATCATCACGCATACAAGATGCAACAAAAGAAGAAATATATTGTTTAAAAGCAATTTCAAGATTACTATCATTAATATCCATTTCTTCTTCGTTAAAGCAAATAGTATTTGTTAAGTTATTAGAATCAAAACTTATCTTTATTTGATTCTTCTCCCTTTGTTTATCTGACAACTCTAATGTAGATAGTTTTTGCATTATTTCAATATATTTATTTTTGTTTATTTCTTTAGATTGATTTCTCATTTCTTCAACTGATAATAATGCAATTATAAAATTTTTAAGACTATACTGTAATTGATTTGTAAGTAAAACAGCCTCCATAAAAGCCGTTTTCCCCACATTATTCTTCCCACCAATCAGATTGACCCTGCCAAAACCTTCTGCTTTAAAATTTTCAAAACATTTAAAATTTTTGATTTCTATGTTTTTGATGAAGTGTTCATTCATGGTATCTCCTTGGTTTGATGCTAGTAGGGTGCGTTAGCAAACGTACTCTACAGTTTTGCTATATTTTAACAAAATTTTCTATAATTTTGAGTCCGTGTTCATGGCTTTTTTCTGGGTGGGGCTGGAAGCCGTAGATGTTTTCGTTTTGTACTGCTGAGACAAACTCATAGCCATAGTAGGTTTTGCCGATAGCATAACGGTCATCACATACTGCATGGAAGGAGTGGACAAAGTAGAGATAGAACTCCTCAGGCAAGCCTTTGAAAAGCGTTGCGCGTTGAGCGTTGTGCGTTGAGGACTGGACGAAGAGCTCATTCCAGCCCATATGGGGGACTTTGAGTTTGTGGTCAAACTTTTGCTCATCAAATGCGACGACTTTGCCAGGGATGAGTCCTAGTCCTTGGGTTTGGGTGAACTCTTCGGAGCTCTCAAAGAGCAGTTGCATCCCTAGGCAGGTTCCCATGAGCGGTTTGCCACTCTTGGCAAAAGTCTGAATCGCTTCACTCATGCCATTGTCATGGAGGTGACGCATGGCATCAGGAAATGCACCCACGCCTGGCAGAGTCACTCTGTCATAGTGAGAGAGCTTGTCAGGGGCGCTGACCAGTTCTGCTCTGGCACCTACTTTGGTAAAGGCATTCATCACTGAGCCTAGGTTGCCCATGTTGTAATCTACGATGGCTATCATGGTTGTCTCATCATTTGGTTTTATCTGGTGCGTTAGCAAACGCACCCTACATTGGATGTGATTATACCCAAATAGACTTATCCCAAACTATGCAATAGAGATTACCAATCTCCCACAGATCATTGGCTCATGGGCATTCACAGCGTATGCATCGATGCACCTTTGGGTGCACCTCATATACACTGCAAATACCCATGAGCCAAGCATCAGCAGGATATTTGGCAATTCTATTGCATCATTCGGGCTTATTGCAAATCTTCGTATCTACCTAGCTCTTGCTCTATGGCATCACAAAAGGGTTTGTGGTAGCCAAGTGTAGGGAGTTTGTCACGCATGGTTTGGAGAAAATTGTAGTAGTCTGGTAGGGCAAGATCACCTCGTAACAGCTCATATTTTAGATAGAGCCAGTAGGTATTGAGTACATCGGACTGGCAGTACTCTTTGATGAGGTCTAGTTTGTCAGTATAATAGAGATCGAGTACCTGATCTCCGCTGACATCGTATTTGCCAGGGATGCCTGCCATGGTGCAGAGGGTGTCTAGCTTGAGGTTGCGTACAGCCCCAAAGCTCCCCATGGAGTCGAGTAGATCCAGATGAAAGCCCTCAGCAAATCGCTGGCGGTAGTTCTCCCATTTGGTTTTGTTGAGCATGGGGTTGCTCTGATCGAACCATGCAGGAAAGCTGATGTTGTACCGCATCGCACGGATGAGCAGCATCGGCATATCAAATCCTCGTCCGTTAAATGATACTAGTTTGGGGTTTTTCTCTTCGACAAATCGGAAAAAGTGACGAATGATACTCTCCTCATCATCCTGCCCCTCACCAAAATCCCCTACCTTGATAAAGCGACCAAACTCGTCAGCAATCACCGCAGAGAGTGCAACCACCTTGTGATAGGGAAGTGGGAGAAAAGTGGTGTTTTTTGTTTGGGCATACTGCTCTTGTGCTTCTTTGATAATCTCTAGTTCATTCTCCTGGGTGGTGGTGAATGTTTGTAGAATCAAGTCAATATCAGGGATGGTTTCACAGTCAAATATACAAATCATCATCAGCCTTATGGTAGAATATCAGCTATTATAACCAAAGAAGGCAAATGCGAAAAAAAATAGACTATTATTTTATACGATTGTTTCTGGGGATGGGGAGTGTTTTGCCCGAGAGGCTAATCTATCTACTCAGTACGGGCTTGCTCAAGCTCTATTATGCACTAAAGCCCAAGCGCATAGCCCTGATGCACAGCAATATTCAAAAAGCTTTTCCTCACCTCTCGGGGGAGGAGGTTATAGAGTTTGGCAAAGAGGTATACCAAGAGGTTGCCAAAACAATGGCTGAATTGGTATTGATCTATGCAGATAGACTGGATATAGACAAGGTGGTGGTCAACCAACACGAGGCAGTACAAAAGCTAAAAGCCATAGACCAAAAAGCAGCCAATGGTGTCATTTATATCATGGCACATTATGGAAATTGGGAACTACTAGGGCAGTTTATGGCCAAAAATGGATATCCTCTCGTAGGAGTGGTTAAAGAGGGGAGAAATAGAGACATAGAGCAAGAAATCCTCATCCCCTTTCGTGCCAAATATGGAAATGAATCTGTAGGGCATGCCTCCTCTATGATTGCTATCACTAAAGCACTCAAAGCACAAAAGCGTGTCTCATTGGCGATTGATCAAGTCGTACAGCCCCCCAATGGTGTGCTGGTGGACTTTTTTGGACATCAAACAGCTGCAACCAAAGCAATCGCAATGCTCAAGCTCAAGTACCATCCTTTGGTTGTGCCTATATTTATCACCAGAGTAGGAGAGCAGCAGTTTAGTATAGATATCCACGATCCTGTAGAGCCACTGTTTGAGGGTGGATTGCCAGAAGAGGAGAAGATCGTAGTCATGACGCAACAGTACTATGACATCATCGAAATACAGATACGCAAAGCCCCTACCCAATGGCTCTGGCTCTATAACAGATGGAAGGCCATCCATGCGGTCTAACCTAAAATACAACAGAGTAGATCCATGGTATGGACTGCGGTTTCTCTCCCCTTTTTTACAGAAGCATCGTAAGCTATTTGGCATTATTTTCGTCTCTATGGCATTGGTGGCGATTACGAGTGCATTGAGTGCTTATATTTTTAAGTATATACTCAATGACATCTTTGTCAGCAAAGACAGCCATGCGTTGATTATTCTGCCTCTTGTGGTCATCGGGCTCTTTATGATACGAGGTGTTGCTAGATTTTTGAGTGCCTACCTCAGTACCAAAATAGGCATATCTGTTGCCAACAGGCTCCGTGAAGTGATGTTTGAGAGATTGATCAATGCCCAGTATGCACAGATGCAAAAGATAACGCCTGGAGATATCAATACACTCACTATCCAAACCGCATTGAATATCCAAAATATTATTGCTAAAACACTACCACAACTCATTATTAGTGCATTGACGGTGATGGCTCTACTGGTGATGATTCTCTATACGGACTGGAGACTTTCGGCTTATGCGATTATGGTGGGGGTGCTGATGGTGATTCCCGTCAAGCTATTGGGAAAAGGGGTTAAAAAGCATACGAGCAATTCAGAGAGTATGGTTTCAGAACTCTCCAATCGTGTGAATGAATCGTTTAATCATTTTGATCTGGTCAAAGTATACAACAAAGAGTCACATGAAAAAGATCTCTTTGATAGATTTTTAAGCAGGTATGAAAAATTTCAGATGAAGCTGGCTAAATATCAACTGCTCTCTTCGCCATTTATGGAGTTTTTTATCGCATTGGCGATAGCAGTTGTGATCTATGTAGGGGGGCACTATGTGATTGATGGAAGCATGACGGCTGGGGATTTTTTTGCTTTTATGGTGGCACTGATGATGCTCTACGCCCCTATCAAAAATCTGACACAGAACTATGTGGTACTCTATATGCTCAATGGATATGTAGAGAGAGTAGAGCAGGTGCTACAGTTGCCTTTGGAGCAAAGTCCACAGCATGGTTCTACTATCAATCAGATTGAAAAGATTACATTCGAGGGGGTCTCTTATCAGATAGGAGATACAGAGATTTTGCACGATATCTCATTGGAGATAGAGGCTGGGGATAGTGTCGCTATTGTTGGAAAGAGTGGTGCGGGCAAGAGTAGCCTCATCTCTCTGCTTTTTGGTTTGGGCAAAGCAAGCTCTGGCAGGATAGCGATCAACGACAAAGCACTAGAGGATTACGCACCGGCCCAATGGCGCAAGGAGATATCCTATGTCAATCAAAATGCAGGGATTTTCAATGCAACCATTCGTGAGAATATTCTCTATGGTGAGAACTATGATAAGCATCGATACCAAGAGGCAGTAGCCGAAGCACAGTGTGACTTTATCACTCAGATGCCAAAGCAAGATCAGGAGATGGCAGGTATATTTGGCAATCGTCTCTCAGGAGGTCAACGCCAACGCATCGCACTGGCAAGAGCCATCTATCGACAAGGCTCACTGTTTGTTCTGGATGAAGCGACCTCTGCTCTGGATGCCAACACAGAGAGCCTCATCAGGCAAAGTTTGGAAAAGGTCATCCAGAGTCGCACCAGCATCATCATCGCACACAGACTCTCAACCATCGAAAAATGCAACAAGGTTATTGTATTGGAGGCAGGCAATGTTGTCTCCCAAGGAAGCTACGCAGTAGTGAGCCAAGATGAGGCGTTTAGGAGAAATTTTATGGTGGATGGCATTGTATGAGCACGCGTAGAATAGATCAGGTTGCATACTGTTTGATATTGGCTTTTCCTGTGAGTATCATCTCTGTTAAAATATTAGGCCCCTTGATTTATGTACTTTTGGCGTTGATAGGAATCTATTATGCCGTTAGTAAAAAAGCTTCGCCTTTTACTGTCAAGGAGCTCAAGCTTTTTTCATGGTT
>CAZEIN010000343.1:0-2406 GCA_964512425.1 uncultured Sulfurovum sp. | reverse complement strand
GGTGATGAATATACTAATTATATTAAATCTTCATTGATTGCATCAGTGGTCTATGATAGCACAGATGATTACTATACTCCCAGAGATGGTATCTATGCAAAGATCAATTTAGAATATGCGGGCCTTGGCAGCGCAACAAGTGGTAAAGATTTTGCAGAATTTACAAAATATAATTTAAAATTTGCTGCATATTATGGGTTGCAAGAAAGCATGAACTATGACCTTATCCTCAGATATAAACTCAGAGTAAGTTATATTGATGCTGACTCATTTACCTCCAAGTATGTCCCTATCGCAGAGAGACTTTATTTGGGTGGTGCAAGACGTGGCATAAGAGGCTTTGATTCTGCCTCTATCGCACCAATGACAGGAGACTTCCTCACTGGTGGAGATCGAAGCTATGTGCATAGCATTGAAGCGAGTATTCCTCTCTCAGTTGCATCCAAGATGCGCTTAACATTCTTTGCAGACTATGGGCAGATCGGTGCTGGAAAATTTGACGATGCAAAAAAATCAGTAGGTGCACAGGTGGAGTGGAGATCACCATTTGGACCAATCAATCTAGTCTTTGCCAAGGCAATAGATGCTGCACCAGAAGACAAGACAACATCATTTGAATTTAGCATGGGAACAAAATTTTAATATGGTATTTAGTTGGTGCGGCAATATCCTAGCATGAAGTAGTAGGTTGCTTCATGCTATACACTTCTTCTCAAAGTATTATTTCTAATCCACTAGGTTTTTTCATTTCCCATAAATTTTCTTTTGCCAAATAGAGTGATTTGTTGCTCTTGATTTCTAAAGTATATTTTGTATAGTTGAATGCTATGCGGGCTTTTGTAGAAGCTCTATGTAAAATTAAGGTCAGCGTATAGATAAAAGAGAGCCATTTTATACTCTTTTTGGAGGGTAGAAGTAGCTTATACTCTTTGTAGAGTAATTTATGATATCCGCGTTTTGCTTTTGCATAGAGCAGTAGAGAGATGAGTACCATCTCTTCGTGTGTAAATCCAAAATTTAGCTCTTGCATGGCAATATAGCTGGCATGTTTATCTTTTTGATAGATAGTGAGCATTTTTCCTATGTTGGAGAGGCTCAGCGCCTTTTCTAGTAGAGGTAGATAGTCTTTGTGTGGATCTATGTGATCTGCAAAAAGTACATAGAGTTGTCGTGCAATTTTTTTCTTGTTCCCCTGTGGTAGAGAGAGGATATCGAAGCGATCTCGAATACTTCTGATACTAGGGTTTACTGGTAGCTTGTAGGGGGGATTAGAGAGCTTATGATGGAGATAAGCACCCTCTCTGACACCTACGCCACTGGTGATGACTTGTGAGGCACCTATCTGCTTCAAAATCTCAAGAAAAATCAGTGTACCCTCACGGATTGTATCATGCCTATTTTCTTTGATATGGAGTCTCTCTAGTGCAGACAAAGGAGAGGAGACAATCTCTGTAAAATAGCTATGATGACTAGAGAGTATATAGCTAAATGCATGTAGCTTTTTGAGAGGATAATGTGTTTGGGTGATAATGCCCTTTGCTAAGGTACGGGCTGTACCACCTATGCCTACCGCTGTAGTAGCACGAAATGCTTTGGGTAGGGATTTGAGTGCATGTGCAATATAATGTCGCGTCTCTATGATGGTATGGTTTTTATCAAAGAAAAGCTCTTTGAGTCTCACCGTTCCCAGATTGAGAGAATAGGTATCAACAACCTTTCCATTCTTGATTAAAGAGAGATCCGAAGATCCCCCTCCAATATCAATCGTAATAGCATTGTGGATAGGGAGGAGATTGTTCGCTGCAATTGCACCCAAGAGTGCCTCTTTTTTGCCATCAATGACTTCGATATGGATACCTAGGTTTTGTGTGACTTTGTGGAGGAATTGCTCTCTGTTTGGTGCATCTCTGAGTGCCGAGGTCGCTACTGCGATGACTTTGGATACTGCAAACTCATCCAGTGTTTGTGCAAAAGATTCCAGAGTGCTATAGGCACGATCCATGCCTATTGTTTGAAGATTGCCACCATTCTCATAAGCACCTTCTCCTATGCGTACTCTACTTTTGAGTTCGCAGATGAGATGAAAGCCGTGCTTGCTGGTATTTTGAAAGATAACTAAGCGTGCAGAATTCGAACCAATATCGATAATGGCTGTACGCTTAGCCATTGGAGGTTATACCTCGACCTGAATCTGCTCAAATTTAAATTTTAACTCTTCTGCACTCTCTATGTTATCAGGATCAGAGATAATGCAGTCTACAGGACATACTGCCACACACTGTGGTTCATCATAGTGTCCCACACACTCGGTACAGAGGTCCACATCAATCAAATAGATTGGGTCATTCTCCTCTATAGCAAGATTTGGGCACTCTTCTCTACAGGCGTCACATGCGATACAGTCAT
>CAZEIN010000342.1:0-2930 GCA_964512425.1 uncultured Sulfurovum sp. | reverse complement strand
CGGGAGGATTGGGAGGCGGTTTTTCAGAGCGATGATGCGCGAGCCGTCTTTGAACTGGCCTAGAGAGGCATCTGTTTTGTTGCGTGTGCCCTCAGGGAAGATAAAGATCGAACTGCCCTCCGACACGCCCTGTTTGATATCTTTGAAAAATCCTCCCATCTGACTCTGTTCACGATCTAACAAAACAGAGCCCCCATGACGTACAAAAAGACCAAAAAACGGAGAATTATAGAGCTCCTTTTTAGAAACCCATAGTCCAAAGATCTCTCTACTCTCTAATGCCATCTCTATGATAGGTGGATCGATGATAGTACGATGGTTACTGATGAGTAGGTACTGTCCATTCTCAGGAATCATCTCTGGATTTGCTACGCTTACTGTGATGTTGAGGGCGTTGAGTTGGGCTTTGGCATAGGCACGCCGGAGTCGGAGTTTCTCTTGGGGGTCTGCGGTACGTCTGAGTCTCCATCCATAGGTATTGGTCAAATAGAGACCATAAAATAGATGTTTGATAGCTGTTAATGTCACAATACTTCCTTATTGTAAAGTGATATTATAGCTAAAGTGGTTTTGACTCAGTGTAAAAATATGACAATTTGACATATTTTTACCATTTTCTCCAAAACTTTACTACAATACCGTCAATCCCAAATCCCGAAATAGGATTCTTTGAATGTGTGCGATGCTTGTATTCAAGGGTTTTGTGTAAAATTTGAGTCGCACCCATAGGTTCGGCGATGGTTTTACGCAAAACCCTTGGATGCAATGATGGTGTGCAGTCATGAATTTCTATTTCGAGATTTGGGTCAATGAGCAACCAAGGACAAAACAATGGCAAAGAAAAAAACCCTCTTTGAGTGTCAAGCGTGTGGATTTCAAACACCACGATGGATGGGGAAATGTCCCTCATGCAATGAGTGGGAGAGCCTCGTAGAGCTCAGTACAGAGCAGATCAAATTTCTCAAGGAGACCAGCTCCGTAGCCAGCACATCACTACAGAGTCAAGCCAAGCCCATCACCCAAATCAATGAGGACAATATCACTCGTTTTGCCTCAGGCAGTAGGGAGCTGGATCTGGTGCTTGGTGGAGGTATCGTTCCTGGGTCATTGACGCTCATTGGGGGTAGCCCAGGGATTGGCAAATCCACACTCCTGCTCAAAATCGCTGGTAATCTTGCACAGAGTGGCAAGCCTGTGCTCTATGTCTCAGGAGAGGAGTCTGCTGGACAGATTAAGCTACGTGCCAATAGGCTGGATGCCAACCACGAGAAGCTCTATCTCCTCCCAGAGATCAGCCTCAGTACAGTGCTCTCTGAGATCAATAGCACGCGTTATGATTTTATCATCATCGACTCTATCCAGACACTCTACTCCGATGAGACCCCCTCAGCCCCAGGATCAGTCACGCAGGTACGTACTATCACTTTCGAGCTGATGCGTATCGCCAAGAGCCTGCATATTCCTATCTTTATCATCGGGCATATCACCAAGGACGGCTCTATCGCAGGGCCTAGGGTGCTAGAGCATATGGTGGATACGGTGTTGTATTTTGAAGGAGATACCAACTCGGAACTACGACTGCTACGAGGGTTCAAAAACCGATTTGGCTCTACCAACGAAGTAGGAATTTTCGAGATGAATGCAGCAGGGCTCAATGATGCCAAGAGTATGGCAGGCAGATTTTTTGACAAGGAAAAGCTCCAATCAGGCTCTGCACTCACCGTCATCATGGAGGGAAGTCGCCCTATCATCATCGAAGTCCAAGCCCTAGTCTCAGAATCCTACGGACATGCCAAGCGTAGCTCGACAGGATTTGATAACAACCGATTGGGAATGCTACTGGCTCTTTTGGAGAAAAAACTTGACCTACCGCTGGGAACCTATGATGTCTATGTCAATATCTCTGGAGGTATCAAAATCAATGAGCCCTCTGCTGATCTTGCTGTCATCGCAGCGATACTGAGTAGCTATAGGGATCGAGAATTGAGTGCAGAGACACTCTTTTTGGGAGAGGTAAGCCTCACGGGAGAGGTACGAGAGGTCTCTGGGCTCACACAGAGACTCAAGGAGATAGAGACCCAAGGATTCAAAAAGGCAATCGTCCCAGCCAAGCCGTTAGAGAAAAGTACCATCAGATGCTTCGTGGCAGATGAAGTCTCCAAGGTGGTAGAGTGGATATTTATCTAGATTCTGCTACACTTCTTCTATGAAAATAGGAACAGATATTATACAAATCAGTCGTATAGAGGATGCACTCCATAGGCATGGTACAAAATTTAAAAATAGATTTCTCTCCTCAGCAGAGATGCAGCTTGCAAAAAAGCCAGAATCATTGGCAGGATTTTGGGCATCAAAAGAAGCAATATCAAAAGCATTAGGGTGTGGTATTGGCTCTAGACTCGGGTTTCATGATATTACTATAAAAAAAGATCCAAGAGGTGCGCCATTTTTTAATTTGAGTGAAGATGCACAAAAACTTCATCCGATTCTATCAAGCTCTTTATCGATTAGCCATGATGGCGGTTTCGCTATTGCTGTTGTTGCTATTGTGATGCAAGAGGGGAAAGATTAAGTAAGATAAAGTAAAATGCTAGATAAGCAATTTAAGGAACAAGAATGAAATATATCGGATTTGGGTTATTGATTATACTATTGATGAGTGGCTGTGTACGTCGTGTGCGACATATACCTATGGATCCTTTAGAAAATAACGAAACGAACGCTACAGGTACACTCTATGATACCTCACAGACAGAGGCACGATACAACCTCAAGCCAGAACCCTATAGTGTAAGCTCAAATGAAAAAGATCCTGAACTCCTCGGACCGCAGCGCACAATAGAACCAACCAAAGAGGCAAGCACTGTTGCTTCGTCAACACAAGCTACAGCAGTTACTCCAGTTCCATCGGTACCTGAAGTACCCAAGCC
>CAZEIN010000341.1:0-2866 GCA_964512425.1 uncultured Sulfurovum sp. | reverse complement strand
AACACATCTCTATAATCCTTTGATTTATACCAATAAAGGAATGACCTCTCTCTCTATCAAGCCAATAGAGCTAAATAGTAGTGAAAAAGAGTTTGTTATGGATTTAGCCATATATTTAGAAAATAATCATCAAGATGATGAGGTATTCTTACTTAGAAATCAGAGTAAAACAGGTTTTGGATTTTTTACCGATGGTAACTTCTATCCAGACTTTATTATGTGGCTTATTAAAAATAATAGACAATATATTACATTCATAGACCCAAAAGGTATAAGAAACTCAAACCCAAAAGATGACCCAAAAATTAATTTGGCAATAAAAATAAAAGAGATAGAGAGGACTCTAGGAGATAAGAGTATAGTATTAAACTCATTTATACTATCAAATACTTCTTTGAAGAGACTAAATGAACTACATACAAATCTAACATATCAATTTTTTGAAGATAAAAATGTATTGTTTCAAGAAGATAGAATCGACAGAAAGAGCAGTTATATTGACACTATGTTTGGTAAGATACTTAACTTTCACACCTAAGCAATACGCAAAAACCAAAAAACGGCGAATATATAGATCGAAACATTGAATTCATCAATCAGCCCCACGACAGTGAGCTCCTCTCCATTGTTAAACCTAGAGAGTATCTCTACGAGTCTTACCGAAATCTTATCATACTCTCTCAAAGACACCCTCCTTGCCTGTTACTTGTGACCGTGGATTCCGTGTCAAGCACGGAATGACGAAGTGCTTTCATAGTCTCAGAAAATGTGGAGTCAGAAAGACACCCTCCCTCGATACCTACATCACCGGCTTGTCATTGACCAGCAGATGGCCTTTTTCGAACTTGAGGACAAAGACTGCCTTGTCTCCCTCGTACTTGGCAAACATCATGATCATACCAATCATCTGTGGAGGAAACTGTTGCGACATTTTATCTAGATCAGCTTTGCTCAAGACCAGCTTTCCATCTGCCTGGAGGAAAGAGAGTAGCGTCATTGCTGCCATAGGGTTGTCAAACTTGATAGTATTTTTGGCCAACGTAGCATCTAAATCAAAATCTATTTTTCCATATGACATTTTTTGACCCATTGCATCAAAGGACACACTATCAATCCCCAGTGGAGAAAAGGCGAGACTGAGTCCATTGTTGACAACTTTGGTACCCAAGGCAGCCATTTGCTCCTCTTCCTCTTTGCTTGGTGTTATTCCGGATTGTTGTTTCTGTGCTAACATGCCTGCTAATTGCATAAACTCTGGGAAGAAATTATATAGATCCTTGATAGCAGATCCAAATTTAAATCCTTTGAGATCAAATAGTGTTGCTTGTGTGCCTTGCTTATTGGCAGAGATATGTTTAATCGTTGTTTTGGTATCTCCTACTATGGTTGTATCCATGAGTGCGTGAGTTTTAGAGCTATAGCCTTCCATCATAAATTCTGTTGTCTTGCCATGATTGAGTGCTGTTCCCTTGAGAGACTCTAGCCCTACCGAATAGTCAAATGTCACCCCCTTGCTAAAGAGCCCTCCTACTAATTGCATAGACTTTTTCATGGTTGCGTTGATATCTTTCAGGGGTGTTTGTGCCAAGGCATAGAACTCTTGTAACAATGACTCATCCATATTGTCGGAGTTTCCGTTGATATGAAAGTCTTTGAGTTGTATGGTGACATCATCGCTTTTGTCTTTGAGTTTGATATCAGTGGTAGGTATTTTGAAAAGTATGTCAGTTTTAATTTTTTTGTTATGTGCACTCAGTTCATACACCATGCTAGTGTCTCTCAATATCACCGAAAGCTTATCCGTGCCTGATCCGCCATCAATCTGCACCAGGGGAAAACCACAAACCTGTTTGCCTAAGTAGGTATTGCTCTTATCGATTTCACAATGTGGGTTGCGATAGGAAAAGGCCATCTCTCGACTGCCATTATTCTCCAAAGTATAAGAGAACTCGCCACCTTTGATACTAAAAGCTCTACTTGGCGAGGCTTTGGTCGCGGCTTTTTTGATATCGATTTTTGCACCTTTGAGCAAGACATGTGCTACTGCTGTACCGTCGGTTATCTTTTCATCGATATCTTTGAATGCTATATGCTGAATATGGTCTTTTGCATCCATGGTTAAATAGGCAGCCATTTTTTTCTCAGCAATCATTTTTTTGAGTACAGTATCTTCTTGGCCGTTACCCATAAAATACACTTCAACACTCTGTTTGTCATTGGCTGTATACTTGTCCCAGTCTACCTCTACTCCTATTTTGGCTCCATTGATTGCATCCTCTATCAGTTTTCTCTCTTTGGGGCCGAGTGTCGCCATATTCACGAGGCTTAGCAGGGCAGATGTTGCCGCTTTGCTCTCTTTGATATGCAATACATAGCTATTTTCTGTTTGTTTGATATCAAACCCTATGGTGGATAGCGTGTTGATCTGCTTGTTAAATGAAGCTTTACGTTCTTCTGCGGATACCTTGGGCATCACCTCTACAGCAGCTTTACCAGCAGAAGCAACTGCCCCGCTCTTTTTAGCAGTATCATCACCGCATCCACTTACTACCAAAAGTAATCCTGTCGCAATTGCTACTTTTACCATCATTTTTTTCATTCTCTGTCCTTGGATAAATATTTAAAAGTATACACAAAAATAGTCAACATACCATTCTTGTATCGAAGTATAACAATAAAATGTGTCAAGATTATGTCATGATTAAACCCAAATCCAGAAATAGAATTCTTTGAATATGCGCTATGCTCGTATTCAAGGGGTTTGTGTAAAATTTGAGTCGCACCCGTGGTTCGATGATGGTTTTACGCAAAGCCCTTGAATGCGATGATAGTGCATAGTCATGAATTTCTATTTCGGGATTTGGGA
>CAZEIN010000340.1:0-6200 GCA_964512425.1 uncultured Sulfurovum sp. | reverse complement strand
CGTAAATGTGTCTCTTCGCCCAAAAGCTTACGTGCCATCGAAATCGTCTCAAAGATTTTATGCGGGTTAGAGGTTCCTGAGGCATCCTTGAAGCAGACAGAATCAAACTCGATACCACTATCAAGAATATTTCTCAATGTTTTCTCATAAAATGGCACATCATGTGCACCCTTGCATCCAGGAGGCAAGTCCATCATTGTAACCACGACTTCGTGATTCATGCCATGCTTATTGATGCAGCTGGCACTATACTCTAGATTATTTACATCATTGAGTGCATCAAAGTTTCGTACAGTGGTTGTGCCATGCTTGGCAAACATCTTTGCAAATAGGTCGATCATCTCACGGCTACCCGTATCCAGCATTACGGTGTTAATTCCACGAGAGAGGATTTGAAGATTGGCTTCAGGACCTACAATATCACGAAATTTATCCATCATATCAAAAGCATTTTCTTGAAGATAGAAAAAGAGGCTCTGAAAGCGTGCACCGCCACCAAACTCAAAGTGTGTGATGCCAGCCTTTTTGGCTGCTTCTACCGCAGGAAAGAAATCCTCCATCTGTACCCTACCTCCAAAGACAGACTGAAATCCATCTCTAAAGGTTGTATCCATAATATCAATATATTTTTTTGCCATTAAAACCCTTTGTCTTATGATTTGTTTTTGCGAAATTCTGTGACTGCGGCAATCACTGCGGCGACACGTGCTTGTTCATCATCATTGGCAACTGCAGGTGCTGGAGCAGTTGCTGGCTTATCTGGAAAATACTTTCCAATGATATAAGCTTGCGCTTTGACTGCCAATATCATGACATACAAAAAGATAAAGACAACACCCATACCAAGTGCCATAAACTTCAGCGCTTCTCCGATTACATTAACTTCCATTGTTCAACCTTGAATTTGAATGCTAGATTTTAGCTATTTTTTTGCTTAACTACACTTAAAGCCAAATGCTATCTCCGTCTTTTTTTACGTTTGTTACTTCCTGTATGCTTCTGCTCTTTTTGGTGATCAAACATCATGCTTTTTACATCAGATTCATCATACCCAATTTGTACACCCATGCTATTCTCTTCTTGCGAAATCATATAAGAGAGTGCTTTTTTGATAAATGTCACTTGATCCATATTGGATAGAGAACGTAAAATCTTATCGATCTCAGGGTGGATGGCTGTCTCATCAAGCTTTTGCATCATAAAATCAATAGACTCTTGCGAGAGTGTCTCTCCACCTGCCTGCAAGGTCTCTAGCCTCATCTCTGCACCCACCTCTTTTTGTATCCGCTGAAGCTCCCTAAACTCCTCAGTACTTACAAGTGTAATGGCTTGACCTGACTTGCCAGCTCTACCTGTTCGACCGATACGGTGCACATAGCTCTGTGGATCAAAAGGGATATGATAGTTGAAAACATGGGTCACATCTTTGACATCCAGACCACGAGCTGCCACATCCGTAGCCACGAGAATCTTGGTCTGAGCTCTACGATAGGATTTTATCACGGTTTCACGATCCATCTGCTCCATGTCTCCATGCAAACCCTTGGCTGAGAAACCCATGGCCTCAAGATGCTCTGAAAGTCTATCTACTTCACGTTTCATGCGGCAAAAAATAAGACATTTATTAAAATTTTCTGTTTCCAAAAGCTTGACAATCGCTTCATCTCTCTGGCTCTCTTTGATCACATAGTATCGCTGATCAATAATATTATTGGTGGTTGCTTCATCTCCTACGACAGAGATAAATTTGGGTTCATAGAGTATCTGGTCTGCCAGCTGCTTGATAGGCTCTGGCATGGTAGCAGAAAACAGTAAAGTCTGACGATTCTGTGGGATATACTCAAAGATCTCTTTGATGTCTTCGAGGAATCCCATATCCAGCATCTCATCAGCCTCATCTAGCACCACAATCTCGGGGTTAAAGACATCGATTTTGCCTTTGCGGTAGAGATCCTTGAGTCTGCCTGGTGTGGCAACTACAATCTGCACGCCTTTGTGGATCAGTGCAATCTGTCTGCCATACCCTACGCCACCATAGACGGTCAGGGTGCGAATACCTGCAAACCTACCCAGATGGTAGAGTTCATCACTCACTTGTGTGGCAAGCTCTCGTGTAGGTGTAATCACCAATGCACGCTCTATCTGCCCCTTGGCAATCATATCCATCATAGGGAGTCCAAATGCAGCGGTTTTTCCCGTGCCTGTATGTGCCTGTCCTACGAGGTCATTCCCCTCTGCAATAATAGGAATCGCCTCTTTTTGTATGGGGCTAGGCTCTTTGAAGCCTGCAATCTTTACCCCTTTTGCAATATCTCGGTGGAAATCAAAATCGTGAAATGTCATAAGTATGCCTTTATGTAAATAGGTCGGCAGTGTGCAGGGATGAAATCATTAGATTCAATATGGGTACTACGGTATACTCTTTATCAATACACCACGGTGAGAAAATCCTCTTGTTCATCCAAATACGGTGCTAACCCGTAATGTCCAAAATCGCTCTTGAACTTAACAGAAACCCTCGTAAGCGTCTCTATAAATCCATTGTATCAATCTAAGTTTATAAAATCATCAATAGGATTATACCAAAAACTATCCTATAGATACCAAAGGGCACAAAAGAAAAGCACTGAATAAACACCAAGAAGAGCTTGACTGTGAGGTATGCCACCACAAAGGCCACCACAAATCCTACTGCAAATGCCATGATATTGGCTCCTACGAGATCATGGTAGTGCTTGAGCAATGAATAGCCGCTCACTGCTCCCATCACGGGTATCGCCAACAAAAAGGAGAAATCAGAGGAGGCTTTACGGTCGAGCCCAACCAGTAACCCTCCTACGATAGTAGCCCCTGATCTACTCGTCCCTGGAATGATAGCAAATATCTGTGCAATCCCTACCCAGAGTGCCTGCTTGTAGTTTACGTCCTCTGCTTTTTTGATCTGGCGAGGGCTCTCTCGGTAGAAATACTCCAGTATCAAAAATATAACGCCACCTACAATAAACATATACGCTACCGTACGGGAGTTGAACAACACATCGACATAGTCCTTGACCAAAAAACCAGCGATGGCAAAGGGGATAAAAGCCACCATGAGTTTGCTCCACAGATCAATCTTTATGAAGCTTCTCTTCTCGCGATAAATCAGCATCACAGCCAAAATCGCTGCAAACTGAATGATAATCTCATAGGCATCAATGACCGCACTCTGAGGAATCCCCAGAAACTTACCTGCTACAATCATATGCCCTGTAGAGGAGATAGGTAAAAACTCCGTAAATCCTTCGATAATTCCTATCAATACTGCCTGAAAAATATCCATTTATATCATCCTACTTTTAGATCATTTGAGAGAAATAACTCTCATCTCTTGCCATGAGCACCTCTGGTGTGCCGCTGTCTATCACTTCGCCAGCCTCTAGTACATAGATATATTCCGCATGTTGTATCGTACTGAGGCGATGGGCGATAGTGATAACCGTTTTGGACTCGAGGTAGGTATGCAGATCAGCAAAAAGCTTCGCTTCTGTATGCACATCCAATGCCGAAGTAGACTCATCAAAAATCACAATTTTGGGATCTATGAGAATCATTCGAGCGATGGCAACTCTCTGACGCTGTCCGCCACTGAGCTTGATGCCATCTTTGCCCACCATGGTCTCTAGACCATTCTCTAGCCCTTCTAGCACCTCTGTGAGCTGGGCGATTGCTATGGCTCTCGTGATCTGCTCTTCGGGAAAATCCTCTCCTAGCGTGAGGTTGAAACGCATCGTATCATTGAAGAGTTTGGGATGCTGTAGTACCATGTGGGCATGGCTACGTATCGTAGGGAGATTGATCTGTCTGGTAGAGATATCGTTATAGTATATCTCTCCTTCTTGTACGGGATAAAATCCAACAAGTAGATTTGCCAGTGTGGTCTTTCCAGAGCCGCTAGAACCGACGATGGCGACCTTTTGTGATGCTTTAATATTAAGATTTATATTTTTTAATATCTTTTTGTTGGTGTGGTAAGCAAAAGCCAACTCTTTGGCCGCTATCTCTACAGTGTCTCTCCTTGCAAAGGGGTCGATGGATGTAGTGATACGAGGCTCTTGCTCCATAGCAAAGACTGCATTGATACGCTTACAGGCCGCTCGGGCATTGGCGAGTGCATATTGGAAATTGATGATATCCTGTGTCGGAGTCATCATGATCCAAAGATACCCAAAGATCGCCAGCATCAATCCTACGCTGAGATCACTATATGCCACAGCCAAAATACTCACTGCACGAAATATCTCATACCCACCTAAAAAGATGAGAAACGAGAGCCGAATCGCCCTATCACTACGATACCCAAAGGCTACGGAGGTCTCTTTGAGTTCTACCGCTTTTTGCTCTACCCTAGCAAAGAAAAAGTGCTCTTTGTTGGCAGCTTTAATCTGATGAAACAGCTCCAACGTCTCACCCAAACTGGCTTGAAAAATCTCAGTAGCTGCATTCTCCTTGCGTTTGAGCTTGCCTACGTTGCGTGCGAGATTGGCAGTGAAAAAGACCACGATAGGATTGGTAATGAGGATAAAAATCGCTAGTTTCCAGTGGATCAACAATAGCACTATCGCAGTAAATATCAGTGTCAAAATAGAGATTACAAACTTGCTCACTGTGGTACCGATAAAGCTATCTACGGTGTTGACGTCTGTGACCAGCTTGGAGGTGATGGCTGAGGGGGAGATCATCTCATACTCTTTGAGACTGACATGCTCCAGATAACCTACGGCTCTCTGACGGAGCTTGAGCGAGATATCTTTGGAGATACCAAGAAAGGTACGCACCTGTATGACATTGAGCAGAAAGCCCAATGAACGCAATAACAGTGTCAACACGAGGAAAAACAGCACATACCCCGCCAGACTCATCCCCATGATATGGTCACGCACCCAACCTGTCATCACTTCGCTCTTTTGCAAGAGCAATTCATCCACTAAAATAGGGATAAAGAGTGGAATCGTTACCGTCATTAGCGTAGCTAGTATGGCTACGGCATTGCCCTTGATGAGGGCTTTTTTATAGCCGAGTGCCTGATAGATAATTTTTTTAATGCTACAGTGATTAGACAATCTTCAATATCTCCCGTAAGTCCTTGACATCCACACAGTGTGTTGCTGCATCTTGGAGTACCTGTCTGGCATTGAATGCCACTCTGGTATCTGCATGGGCGAACATACTGAGGTCATTGGCACCATCACCGATGACGAGGGTATCCTCCCTGCCTATACCCATAAGGTTTTGGAGACGCTGGATCATGTCACCCTTGGCATCACTATACATCATCTCTCCGCCTACTTCTCCTGTGAGTTTGCCCTCAGCATCAGAATAGAGAAAGTTAGCAAAGTCTGCGTCAATTCCCAGTTTGAGGCATGCAGGCTCAGTTGCTTGGCGAAAACCACCTGAGAAACAGACCACTTTGTAGCCGCGTTCCTTGAGTCCTGCTACGGTCTCTTGGGCTCCTGGCATCATCGGGAGGCTGAGGCAGATGGCTTTGGCTGCGACTACATCTAGTCCTTTGAGGAGTTTGGCTCTGGCCACCAGTGCCATAAAAAAATCCATACGCCCTGCCATTGCCTCCTCGGTGATTGCAGAGACCTCTGCTTCTAGTCCTAGAGGACGTGCAAAAAAGTCAATCGTCTCCCCGTCCATCAATGTTGAATCAAAATCAAATACTGCTAATTTATTCACGCTCGTGCCTCTATGTAAGATTTTGGTAGAATTATAGCAGACTAACCAAAAATGATAAAAAGAGTGTGTATGATATTTGATAAATTTTGTGATACCTTGTGCAATGACAAGCCATTTGTCACCATAGAGATAACCCCACCACATGGAGCCTCTATCGATGGCATCATTGATGAGATACGAACACTGGGGCTGGATAAAAAAGTCACAGGATTCAGCTGCACAGACAATCCCCTAGCCAAGCTCAAGATGAGCGGACTACTCTCTGCGATCAAAATCCAGCAGACATTTGATAAGCCTGTTATCGCCACCATGAGCATGAGAGACAAAAACAAGCTCTCTCTCCAATCTGACTTGCTTGGCGCCAATGATTTCGATATCCGCTGTATCCTCGCACTGACAGGTGACCCCGCCAAATACTCTGATCAACCAGAGGTCAAAGGCGTGCTAGAGCGTGATTCTACCCTACTACTGAGCATTAT
>CAZEIN010000339.1:0-4762 GCA_964512425.1 uncultured Sulfurovum sp. | reverse complement strand
AATCTGCTCTAGAGTAGCAGTGCAGACAGCTGAGATTGCAGCGATTGGTAAAATTCCATATAGCGATACTGCCATCGAGTACACGGGAGGGCTTACCCTCAGTGACTGATTTGAGCAGATTGGAGAGTCTAAACATTATTTTTTGCCTTTGATAGCATTATTTTCTTTGTAGCTGAGGATATACGCTGTAATCGACTGAAGCTCTGTCTCTTTGAGCGTAAAAGCTGGCATGGCATTACGACTATAGCCCAATACCTTTGAGACTGATTTAGGGTCAGTGATCATCGCCCTGATTGTTGCCTCATCACGTTTGGAGGCGATTTCTGAAAATGGAGGACCAAATGCCACTGCTGTCTGATGATGACATCCCCAGCAATAGGTCTCAAAAACCTTTTTCCCATTCTCTGCTGAGATGATAGTGGTCGATAAAAAAATGATGATAGATAGTAGTGATAGTTTTTTCATATTCTCATCCTTGCATAGTATTCAAGGATAATAGCAATATTTTGTTTTTGAACTATTGATTTAAAGCAAGAAAGCCTCATTTGGCATTCTCATCATCCATTATGAAACGAAATGCATGTGTTGACCTCAATCAAGACAAATTCTATCCGATTTAACTACAATGCGAAACTTACTTTTAATTTTAGGATATATACCATGAAAAAAACCCTCTCTATAATGCTTGGTATCATCGCCTTGACACAGATAATTTTCGCACTGGAAAATAGTACTTGCAAAGTATGCCACCCAAAAATATACCAAGAGTATCAAGGCTCTATCCATGCCAAAAGCTCCATCTACGGAGACATTCTGCATAAAGCCATCTGGGACAAGCACCCTGCCAAAGCAAAAGGCAACTATAGCTGTGCCAAGTGCCATACCCCCTCGGACAAAGACCTACTCTCTGGCAAAAGCACCCTCTCTGCTAACCCTATTCAGACGAGTGAGCCTATCTCTTGTCTAGGATGTCATCAGATCGAGAGTGTAGAGCAGCACACCAAAGCGAACAAAAACCACTATACAGACAAAAAGAAGTATTTCTTCTCCGCAGACAAGGGCAGAAAAGGACAAAAGGTTATCTTCAAAGAGGAGCGTAGCTTTTTTGGGCTTTTTGTCAAAACCTCTGGATCACCTCATCACGATATAGACTACAGCAATGAGGGGTACTATAATGGAGAGAGCTGTATGGGATGTCACTCACACAAGAGAGGGAGCAACGACTTTCTCATCTGCGATCTCGAAGTCAAACAGGGAGACTCCAAGGAAACCTGCATCTCCTGCCACATGCCCCAAGTCCAAGGAGCCAAAGCCAACCAACAACACACAGCCACACATGCCTTTCACGGGAGCTCCATTCACAATGGTACACCTGCGCACCTGAGTCGATCCATTGCACTGAGTCTCGCACAAAAAGAGGGAGGATTTGATGTCACCATCCACAACAAAGCCACTCATACGCTCTTTATCCACTCGCTACGACTGGGTGAGCTACGTGTCTCTATCGAGCGTGCAGGCAAAATCATCACACTCAAACCAGAGTACTTCCACAGAGTCATCGGCAAAGACGGCAAACCCTCTATGCCATGGCTAGCAGACACGGTACTCAAAGACAGCACCATCAAAGCCCATGAGCAGAGAGTCATCCACTACCCAGAATCTCTCCAAGTAGGCGATAGCGTCACAGCGGAACTAGGCTACTATATCGCCAATCCCAAGGTTGCCAAAAAACTCCAGATTGAAGACAAAGCACTCACAGAGTTTATCCCTCTGACCAAAGAGCGCTTTACCCAAATCTCGAAATAGAAATTCATGAAAGAATCCTATTTCGGGATTTGGGCTTTACGTTCTAATGCCAAATCCAAATTGGATTTGGCATACGCCGCACCAATCAATACACAACCAACGCCCCCTCAAGTGTTTTGAGAAATGCCACTACATCATCAATCTGCTCGTTGCTAAACTCATCACCTAGCTGATATTTACTCATCAGTCGTACTACCTCTTCGATCTCCTCTACACTCCCGTTATGAAAATAGGGTGATGTTTGGGTGATGTTTCGCAACACAGGTACCTTGAAGAGTTGCCTATTGTCTCGCCCCAAGAACCCGCCCTTGTTTTCAAAAGGGAAAGGATTATCATTCACTTGCATATTGGGATCGAGTACCACACCAACATAATCCATAAAATAGCGTCTGAGGGGGAATTTTTCGATACTTTGGCCGCCTAGTGCCATATCTCTGTGACACGCCTTGCATCCTCTGCTGATAAACAGTGTCATGCCTCTTTTGGCTTGTGCATTGATCGCATCGTCTTCTCCATCTAGAAACCTATCATACGCTCCGCGCGTCAACAGTGTACGCTCATACGCACCGATAGCATTGCGCACATCTCCAAAGCTGATTTTTGAACTACCAAAGATTTTGCCAAAGGTCGCTACCAATGCCGCATCCGCATTGAGCCGTGCTTCCACTTCAGTAGGTGTCATATTCATCTCAAAGGGTGCTTGTACTGGTCCACCAGCCTGCTCTTCGACATCTGCTGCACTCCCATTCCAAAACTGCGACTGCTGCAGGGTAGCATTGAGCACGGTAGGGGAATTGAGATGAAAGGGGTTTTCTCGTCCATGAAACCCTATTGCAGTAGGGCGATTATCATCACCCCCTTGCTCCAAAATATGGCATGAAGCACAGTTGAGCGTCATATCTCTAGAGAGCCTCGTATCAAAAAAGAGCTGTTTGCCCAATGCGATTTTTGCTCTACTCATGGGGTTATTTGGATTATCCACCACCTCCAGTAGTGCTTCATAGGTTTTAGGCACGGGGAGCATTTTGCGTGAGAGTGCTGCTTCTCTGAGTTGCCTGTCATTCCACTGAGGGATAACTCTATCTGGCACTACAAAGGGCAACATAAAGACCAATATCACAGTCCATAGAGAGAGTGAAACAGGGTGCAGTAATTTTTTCACAAAAACCTCCTCTTGATGCAAGTATAGTGAGATATAGCCTCAAAAACAAGAAGTATTTGGCACGAGAAGAATTTTGCTTTAGCAGCAGAGGATTTTTAGCGGATTAGTGCTTGAGGTCTTTTGGGTAGATGCCATATACTGAAAAAAAGAGTTTAGAGAAATGCCCTTGATGCTTATATCCTACCCTATTGGCAATCTCTCCTATAGACAAACTCTCCTCTCTGAGCAAGAGATTTGCCTCTTCTAGTCTGAGTTTTTGTATATAGCCGTAGATGGTTGTTTGGTGTACTGCTTTAAACACTTTTTTGAGTTTCGATGTGTTCGTAGCACACAGATGTGCCAAGACCTCAATAGTAGGAGGTTCTTTAAAGGATCTGAGCAGATGATTTTTTGCTTTGGTTGCAATAAAAAATGCTTCATCATCCATCTGCGTCTCTAGACTATCCAGGAGTGAAAAGCGGTAGATAATCAACTCTATGATGCGATGCATACAGCGGATACTACGCATATAATGCTCTGCTCTGGTGTCAATAATTTTATCAATAATATAGAGACTGAGTGCATCCAGTGGTTGCGTTGCAATCTCTTGGAGAGAGCGCTCTGTTTGAATCGCTTGATACATATGATCTATGGGATCGGTTGTATCAAAACTGAGATATCGTTTGAGGAAAAAATCTGCCACGCAGAGGATAAAAACTTTTCCAGAGATATGCAAATCAAAATCTTGTCTAGAAGATCCATAGATAGCTACACTCTCTTCTAGCACCTCAAACGTACTGTTTTGTATGTGATCTTCTATCCGCACTTTTCCTTGCTTGACAACAACAATCATCACCATACGGTCTAGGTTTTGCATGTGGATAGCATAGGTACGTTTTGATACATGACCTTCATAAAAAAAGATACCATTAGAGATATCAACTCTACTCAAATATGCCTGAGAAGTACGCATCAAATCTACCATCTGATAGCGTTGGGTGGGCGCATTGAAAAAGAGGCTCTCCATGCCTAAGACTCTAGACCGTAGTAAGCTCTCACCCGCCGCTCAAAATCCTCGTCACTAAGCTCTCGACGCATGGGGATAAATTTGCGGGCTTTGTCTCCTGCTGTTTGTCTGGCTGGGCTTTGTGGATCGATCATGATCGCATGAATGAGTTGGGCAATCTCCATGGCATCATTGCCCCCATTGATCTGTTCTACTATCGTAGGAGCCAGACGGGAGACCATGGAGGCATAGGCAGAGTCCTCAGAAAAGGTCTGTGCGTTGGTCACTAGATTTTCTCTGGCAAAATTGGTATTAAAAAACCCAGGCATCACAGAGTGCACACGGATTCCAAAGGGTCGTAGTTCATAGCGTAGCGAATCGGTCACTCCCTCTACGGCATATTTGCTCGCATTGTACAAGGTCAGCAGCGGCAGTCCGATCTTGCCCAAAAAGGAGCTGATATTGATAATCACCCCGCTCTGTTGGGTTCTCATCATAGGGATTACTGCCTTGCAGACACGCAATAGCCCAAAGAGGTTGATATCAAACTGGGCTCTCATCTCCTCCTCCGTCACCTCCTCCACGGTAGCGACGAGTCCATAGCCCGCATTGTTGATGAGCACATCAATCTGCCCTATCTGCCCTATCGCCTGCTGCACACTCTCTATGCTTCTGATATCCATCTCGATAGGGATGATAGACTCTGAGAGTTGCTCCAGACGATGTGGCGTACGAGAAGCTGCATAGACCAGATAGCCCCTACGTGCCAGATACAGAGCCGTAGCCCTCCCCATCCCACTACTAGCCCC
>CAZEIN010000338.1:0-5100 GCA_964512425.1 uncultured Sulfurovum sp. | reverse complement strand
ACCCCTATCACCTCAGATCTCCTACTCTCATGTAGTCTGCCGATCTTTTTGTCCAGTCTGCGCTTGGAGATTGTGCGTATCTGGTGGCAGAGGAGGATCGCCTCTCTGTCTCCTAGAGTGACGGATACCTCGTTGGGGTAGATATAGCGACCAGGCTTGCGAGTGGTCAGGGGGATGATGGTGACGATATCCATCTGGTTTTCGATATCGTTGGAGATCACCAGTACAGGACGATGCCCCGCCTGCTCTCTGCCGATCGTAGGATTGAGATCTGCCCAGTAGATATCAAAATACATCCAACTCACCATCAGCGTATCTGAAATCCTTCTCTATCCGACTGATATCCTCTACCACCATCGGATCACTTGCCATCTGCTCCAGTTGCTTGCGATAGCCCTCTCGTCTGACTGACTCCATGGTATTTCTCAGTGAGCTAGATACCAGATCTGAAAAGTTTTTGAACCGATCCAGCACCCCCTCCTGCTCCAGCTGAGCAAAAAGATACTTGTCGATAGAAACTGTTTTTCTCAACATAAAAAATCCTTATATGCATAATTATCATACATTTTATCATACTATTGTGCAGATGTCAAATCAATATTCTACCCAAATCCCTCATACCAAAATCAATACATCAATATGTATCAAAAAATGAGACCTTAGGCAAAAATATGTCATATTGTCATATTTATTAGCCAAGGTTGCATATGGTCTATCTCGCTCTTTTTTTCTCTGCGTTGGTCTCTGCTACACTCTGGCCTATGGGGAGTGAGGCACTGCTGATTTATGATATCGAACGAGGATATCCATTGCTATGGCTGATCACAGTAGCCACACTGGGCAATACACTCGGGGCAGTCATCAACTACTGGATGGGGCTAGGCGGTGAAGCACTGCTAGAAGAAAGAGGTGTGATAAACCCTGAAAAATTTGCCAAATTCAAAATACTCTTTGATCGTTATGGTGCATGGACGCTGCTGATGAGCTGGTTGCCTCTGGTAGGGGATCTGTTTACCTTTGCGGCAGGGATTACTAGGTATCCTTTTTGGCGATTTCTCATGCTCGTAGGTATCGCCAAGCTAGGTAGATACCTAGTGCTCGCCTGGGGATGGCTACAACTGAACTAACGCTTCATCACCTCTTCATAGCAGATCTTTCCTGAGATAATCGCTGGAGAGAACCCACCTCCCATGACCCATGCCCCTACAAAATAGAGGTTCTTCATCCTCTTTGATCTCACCTGTGGGATCCTAAAAAACTGCTTGGGTGTGGGTGCGAAGCCGTAGGCTGTGCCGTTGGGGGTTTTGATGTATCTCTGTATGGTTTTGGGTGTTGCTACTTCGGCAAAGGCTATATGCTCTTGGATATTAGGATATTCCAACGAAAGCTGATCTAGGAAGTGCTCTAGTACCCTCTCTTTCTTTTGGGCATAGGCCGCTTTGGACAGATCCTTCCAATCCTCTAAAAAGTCCGTTGTGAGTATCGCACCAAATGATTTTCCTGGGTCATCTGTGAGCCCTGAGTCGATCTGAGAATAATCCGTAAAGACAAATCCTCTCTCTTGTATATCGGCATCGATCATAGCGTCATACTCCTCGATATTTTGAATACCCTTGAAGAAAAAAGAGGTATAAGGTCTGGTGCCATAGATGGTTTTGAGGTTATGTTTGAAGCCTATATAGATGGTGAGTATAGAGGAGGCGGATTGTCTCTTTTCTTGGTAGGGAATACCTGCCAAGCGATAGGTAGAAGCTGGAGAGAGATTGGAGATGAGGCTATCACTCTTTAGTGTGACGGTCTGTTTTTTGCGTACATAGGTGACAGTATGGTCTGCTATGTGTGTGACATTGGCTCTGGTGATGACCTCGCCATTGTACTGGCGTATAACAGAGGCTAGATAGTCAGAGAGCTTCTGGCTACCCCCTTTGATATACCATCCTCCGCCACTGTAATAGGAGTTTTGTGCAATAGCATGGAGGAGAAAGCTGAGGTTTTCTATTTTGTCACTGTAGTACCCCACATTGGCATTGAGGATAAGCTTGAGCTTGTCATCGCGGAAGAGCTTGTCCATGACGCATTTTGTGGAGGCAGTGCGGTATCTCAGTATGCTTTTAAATACAAAAGGAAACGCCAGATACTCCCACCATGAAGCGGCAGTGAGTCTCTCAAATTCTCTGCTGATAGCCTCTAGTAGCATAAAGTATTTGTGGATTGCTTTTTGTTCATGAGGAAAGGACAAGATCAGACTCTCTCTAGCTTTTTGTCTGTCATGGGGCATCGTAAAGTCTATCTCGTCTGTAACGATATGATAAAATGTATCAGGCTGTACAAATGCGACATTATCATACACGCCCAGAGACTCAAATATCTCATTTTTGCCCTCTCCAAAGGCGGCATCCATCTCATGCAATCCCACCTCACAAGTGTACCCTCCACCACGCCTAAAGGTTGTCGCACAACCACCTACGACAGTGTGCTGTTCGAGTATCGTGACCTTGTATCCTCGTTTGGCAAGTAGTGCTCCAGCAGTGAGGCCGCCAAGTCCTGCACCAATGATAACAATCTGTTTCATTATCGCAACCTAATAGAGAGCTTGGTCGCTGCGGCATGTTTGAATATGGCTTTTTCAAAACTTGGTGGCCCTAGGCGTGACACTACATTGTTGGATGTGCCTGTCTGCTCTTTGGGAATGCCTATAAAATTGGTATCTAGTTTTCCATTACGGTTGGCATCATGGAAAATTGCGATTGCATAGGTGCCTTTGGGGATATTTTTAAAACGGCAATAAAGCGACTGCTTGGCTTTTTGTATGATTTGTTTATAGGCACGATCTGTATGTAAAAATCCCTTGGCTTGTCTGTAGAGCCCTACATAGACATCACCTAGAGGCCGATTGACCTCAGTGATGTGTACACGAATATCTCCCGCCCATATGCTGGTTATCATCAGTATGATGAGTGTTGCTTTTTTCATAAGCTATCCTTTTTTGTAGCATTATACTTCATAGCAAGGCACTTGTCATTCACATAGATTCATCGCTTTTTTAATCTACTGAGATGTTGTGGAGTGATACCTAGATAGCTAGCAATATGATACTGTGGCACCTTTTCCATGAGAAAAGGAGTTTTTTCCATAAAATCCTCATATCTCTCTTGGGCACTTTTGGTGAGCCTGTCTATAATGAGGTTGTGCGTGTGTGAGTACGCCAGTTCAGCCATCAGCCTGCCAAATCTCTCTGACTTTTTGAGCTGTTTATATAGCTGCTGTATAGCCGTATAATCCAGTGAGATCAGCTCACAATCTTCTAATGCTTCAAAACTGATTCGTGCTTCAGTCTGATTAATAAAACTATCATAATCTACTACAAAGAGATTGAGCATATGGGCATTTTTATCATTGAAACCGATATTCCATGTATGGTCTTTACCATTTTCATCGATGATATAAAGTCTTACAAGCCCGCTGTTGATAAAAAGTAGTTTGTCGCACACATCACCTGCATAGTGTATGATTTCGCCCTTTTTGTATTGCAAGAGAGTTAATCTGCTTTTAAACAGCATCCACTCTATTGTGTTGAGTGAGATATAGTTGCTTATAAAGCTTTGATAGGCACTGAAGACATCTGGATTCATAGGATACGATAGCCTCGAGTATCGAGTCTCTCCACAGCCAACTCCAGATCCTTTGTTTTGACCAAGATATAGTCTGTATCATAGGTAGAGATCGCAAAGAGACTGATGTCTGCCTCTGCCAAGACTCCTGAAAGTTTTGCCAATATCCCTGTCAATGAAAAATCCAAAGGTCCCAGGACCTTGATGCATGACCAATCACTCTCTGACTGTTCTGATTCCAAGCCAATCTCTGCATCACAAACGATGGAGAGTTCATCTGCTGTTTTGGTGATAGAGAGAAAGGAGCTATCAAGCACCTCCACAGGCAATCCACTCTCTGGTGAAAATCTATGGATGGTGTATTGTCCTGCCAAAACCTGTAATGACAATTGCTTCATGTGTGTGCCCTATTTAACAATCCCCACTGTCGCACGAAATCCTCATCCCACTCGACCAGTCCACGCTCACGTAGACTCTCTAGCACCTCTCGGGTACAGAGTGTGTCGCCTGGCCATTCACGCTCATAGCCATCATGTTGGTTTTTGTTGGTGCCATCCACTGCGATAAAGGGGGTCAGTGCGATATCTCTCTGTGCATCGATGTTGTTGACCACACGCCAGATGAGCATGTAGGGGTTCTCCAAATCATTGATACCATCATCAACGATGATGAGTAGTTTGATATGTTTGGCAAACTGGTGTAGCTTGGAGATGAGATATTTTTGTGAGCGTTGTTTGCGTACAGTGATGATACAGATAGGATTTTTGGTCTGTATCTCATATTGACGTAGGGCTGTGACCTGCTCATTTTCTGCCTGGATGAGTGCTAGCAGGTCAGCGTCTGCTAGCAATTGATCTACGCCCTGTGCCACCACATCACCTGTGGCATCTACTCCCAGCTTGCCTCCTACGAGTTGCTCTGGTGAGGAGTGATCAAGATGATCTACGATGCCTTGGGTGATGAGGATTTTGTCTGGGTGCAGGCGATTGAGGATATGCTCAGTCAGTGCTTCATGCTCACCCAATTTGGGAGCATCCTCTCCTACAAAAATCGCATGTTTGACAAAGCTCATCTGCCCTACTCCCCAAAATGCATGCATAAACTGCTGGGCATGCCCTTTGTAGAGGGTTTTCATCTTGGCTAGAATAAGGTTATGAAAGACTCCGTTTTCTGGCATATTGTAATCGATCAGATCAGGAGCCATAGGCTTGAGTAACGGTAGAAATATCCGCTCTGTTGCCCAGCCCATATATTTGTCCTCTAGGGGTGGTTTGCCTACGACTGTGGCCTGGAATACGGGGTTTTTCTTCATCGTGATTGTCTCGACATCCATCACAGGAAAGGGCTCTTTGAGTGTATAGTAGCCCGTATGATCCCCAAACGGCCCCTCTATCTCAGTGAGCTCTGGATCGACAAATCCCTCAATCACCACATCCACATCAGAGGGGATATAGATCTCATTGGTCAGAGACTTGACGATACGGGCATT
>CAZEIN010000337.1:0-1797 GCA_964512425.1 uncultured Sulfurovum sp. | reverse complement strand
CCTCCTGACTTTCTCTCTAGTTGTACATTGCGGATAACCATACCCTTGTCAATCGCCTTGAGCATATCATAGATAGTGAGCAGTCCGATACTCACACCGGTGAGTGCCTCCATCTCTACCCCTGTTTGCCCATTGAGCTTGGCAGTAACAGTCAGTTTGAACCCTGGCAACTCAGGAAGCTCTTCAATATCTGTTTTGACAGAAGTGAGCATGAGTGGGTGGCACATAGGGATGAGTGTACTGGTTTGCTTGGTTCCCTGAATCGCTGCGATGACAGCTGTTTGAAGTACGGGGCCCTTTTTGGCACTATTGGCAACCACTGCCTTATAAGCATCTAGGGTTACCTCTATGATGCCACTGGCTGTTGCGACTCGGGTGGTATTGTCTTTGTCTGAGACATCTACCATTTTGGGTTTGTTCTGATCATCTAAATGGGTAAGATTCATACTAATCCTTTAAAGGTTCACTTCATATTTTTGTGTATTTTAGCATAACTTTACTGCTACCAAAATCATAAAATGACGACAAAAATGCATAAATGACGTAAATATTTATATATTCAATACTTTCTTCATCATTTTCTGTTACAATTCTGTCATATAACAAAGGAGACCCATGATTTACGCATATCTTAGACAGCTTACCGAGAGCAATAGTCTCTCTCAGCAACAGCAACGTATCCTCTCCTATGCTATGACACACTCACTTCAAATTGACAAAGAAGTAATGGAATACTCTGGTATCAACCAGACGATAGAAGATCGTGAAAAATTTGAAGCATTTATCCATTCTCTCAAAGAGGATGACTGCATCATCACACAAAATCTCTCTATACTCAGCTGTCATACGGAGGAGATTATCAAAATTATCAACTGCATGTTGAGTCACAAGGTAACACTCTACCTCACCAATGCAAAAATCAGTATCCATAGGGGAACCTCCATTGCCGATGTCTTTCCGCTGCTCAATGCACTGAATGAAGAGCAAAAGGAAAAACGCAATCAAATAGGTCGCCCCAAAGGGAGTCGTTCCTCTTCTAAGTTTGATGCCTTTCAGCCACGTATTATAGAGCTCCTCAAAGAGAAAATGAGTGTCAGTGCCATCTCTAGAGAACTGGGGGTAAGCAGAAGCTCACTCAAAGACTATATTGAATCAAGAGAACTTCGTAGACTCATAGATAAATCATGGATAGAAGTATCCAAAACAGACAAAGAGGCAGAGAATCCCTATACATTACTCATATGCCCCTTTGAAAAAACCAAGAACAAGGAAACAGATTATGAGTGAAGCAAAAACAAAAAAAGTGAGTAAAAAAGAGTATCTCAAAGGATGGATTTCTTATGCTAAAAAACGCTACTGGGCTTATGGCATTTTTACTATCATTGCATTGGTAATGCCTTGGATTAAAATAGGAGGCAATCATCTTTTTCTGTTGAGTTTCGACCATAAGCGTTTCCATCTGGCTGGCGCAGCATTTGATATGCAGGAACTATTGCCTCTGGTTTTTCTCCTCTTGATGCTCTTTGTGGGCATCTTTGCTATGACTGCTATCGGTGGACGTGTCTGGTGTGGATGGGCATGCCCTCAGACCATTTTCCGCGTCATCTATCGTGATCTCATAGAAACCAAACTCCTCAAGCTTCGTAAGCGCATCAACAATAAGCAGCAAGAACCTGATATGAGCAACGTTACCAATCAGATAAAAAAGCTCATTGCCATACTCCTATGGTCACTGCTTGCACTAGTTGCAGCTGCAGATTTTATCTGGTATTTTGTACCTCCTGAAGAGTTCTTTCA
>CAZEIN010000336.1:0-3553 GCA_964512425.1 uncultured Sulfurovum sp. | reverse complement strand
CTTCGCCTTTCCTCCTAGTATCGCAACAGATACCATGATACTCTATATCGAAGACAAGCTAGAGGGATCGGATATGATCTTTACCAAGATTGCTCAGGGCGTACCCACAGGGGTAGAGCTGGAGAATATTGATATCATGTCACTGTCCCGTGCACTGGAAGCCAGAGTCCGTGTGTTACACTGTCACACCTACACATTTGCCTTTTCGTGAATATAATTCTGTACAAATCTCCGTACTTCTGCATAGACAAAAGAGTCTTTGTAGTCTTTGATTTTTCCACCGCTGGCGTTGGGGTGTCCTCCGCCATTGCCGATCTTGGCTGCCATGAGGGAGACATTGAGTTTGTCATTGCTGCGTAGGGAGAATCCACCACGGTAGTTGACATCCATATAGAAGTCCATATCGGGGTTCTCTACGAGAAAGGTATTGCCCATGATGGAGGTGTTGCCGACATTGTAGCCCAGTATGCCCTTGTAGCCCATATAGCTGATCTCTAGTCTAGCTCTCTGTTGGGTGAGGAGTTTGGTGATAGAGATGGCGACGAGATTGTCTTTGGTGTTGTTCTGTCCTTGTGTGAAAAAGGCTTTTTTGATCTGGTGAAGTTCATCATCGAGTAGGATGGGGGCATCTGTCTCATGAATCCGCTCTGCAGCTGCAGCGATGAGTGAAAATTTAAATGTTCTGTCCTGCTCTGGGAACATGACACGGTTGATCTCTCTGGCTCCTGAGATCATCCCTAGCATGACCTTGCCATACTCAAACAGTATATGGTCATCCAGCCAGATATCTACGGCATTGATGGCATCGACGATAGTTTGATCGTTCGCTCCTGGATCAAACCCATACTGCTCTCTGAGCCAATCATAGGTGATGAGTGTGGCACAGCGTGAGGTATCGAGTGCATACCAGTCGAACTTTTCAGCAGCACTGGCTCCTGTGGCGTGGTGGTCGAGTAGCTGTAGAGCTGCTCCTAGTCTGCTGGCTTCTCTCTCGATATAGTGTCCCTCTTTGGGCAGGAGGTTGAGGTCGGTGAGGAGGATGAGTGCTTCGTGTTTGGGATCGAGAAATTGATCACGCTCTATCTGTGCTACGATCTCTTCGAGTCTGGCTTTGACCTCTGGTCCGTAGTTGGCATTGTAGCAGTGTGCAGTCTCAAACTGCTTTTGGGTGAGATATTGGCAGCCATAGCCATCTAGATCGATATGGGAGAGATGGTAGAGTGTAGGTGTTTTCATGGTTTATTCTTTGTGGTTTGGATTATAGGAGGATGTCGCTGAGCATGAGCCCATCAAGAAAATCATCGATTTTTCTCTGAAAGTTTGCTAGAAATGGTGAGATGACACAGGTGCCCACAGCTCCATTGGGACATGCATCAGCATGCTCAAAACAGTTAAACACAGCAGGTGCTTTGCCTTCTGCGGCATTGATAATGCCCTGTATGCTGATCTGCGAGATGTCTCTAGAGAGAACAAACCCACCTGCCGCACCTCGTCTGGACTCCAAGATATCTGCTTTTGCGAGGCTTTGGAGGATTTTTGCGAGGAAGCTTTTGGGGATATTGAGCTCTATCGCCAACTGCTCTGCACCTACAGGTTTGTCTGATTTGCGTATCTCATTCAGTGAGAGTAGGGCGTATTCGCTGGCTCTGGTTAATAGCATTGATGCATTCCTTCAAAACAGTTGATAGATATTATTAGGAGTATTTTACTCTAATTCATGTTATTTCTCCCTTGGTGGTGAGAGGTGGGTCGGTTTTATATGGCTCTTAGGTTATTATGCTATTATTCTGCCACAAAATACCAATCAGGAGGTCATTATGGCTTTAGATCAGGCGAAAAAACAAGAGATTGTCGCTAAATACGGACGCGGTGAGAACGATACAGGTTCTACAGAAGTACAAGTTGCACTTATTACTGAGAGGATTACCTATCTCACAGAACACTTGAAAACAAACAAAAAAGACCACTCCTCAAGACTCGGACTACTCAAACTCGTAGGTCAGAGAAGAAGATTGATGAGATATCTCCACAAAACAGATTATGCTCGTTATAATGTCATCAAAGAGGCACTCGGCCTTAGAAACTAAATCTTTCTTCTGATTTGCATACACCTTTTAGGGGTGTGTGCAATCATCTGCTCTTCTCTCAATTCAACATCTATATTATACCAAATCCAATAATATACCCCAAAGAACATCCTCGCAAGCATCTGCAAAATGTATAGAATTTGAATTAGCTATGGCTAGTACTGCATTCTATACATTTCACAGCTACTCACGATGATGCTCTCTGAAGTATACTATTGTATTTTGATTTGGTATTATTTTTTCTACTTCCTCCAATATATCTGAAATATTATCTGAGCCGAACCTTTTATGATTTGTACTTGATATAAATAGACTCAACTATACCTTGACAAAGAGTGACTCAATAGTGTATAATGCGGTAATATCCACCAAAGGAGTCATGATGAGTGATACGCAAACAGATGAAAACACTATCAACGAAGAGAATCTAGAGGAGTCTCAAACAGAAGAGAGCAGCGAGACAACAGAGACAGAGCCAGAAATGAGTGCCGAAGAGAAACTTCAGGTAGCTTTAGATGAAGCTCAAGGCGATGTGCAAAAGTACAAAGATGAGTATATCAGAGTCCATGCAGATTTTGAAAATAGCAAAAAACGTTTAGAAAAAGAGAAAGCCACAGCCGTAGCCTACTCTAATGAGGCGTTTGCTATGGATATGCTGGGTGTGCTGGATTCACTAGAGAGTGCCTTGGGTTCTGTAGATCAGGTAGAGAGTGGTGATGATGCGATTGCCAAGTTCAAAGAAGGACTAGAGCTGACCAAGGAGCAGATGCTCAAAGCCCTTGCACGTAATGGTGTGGAGGAGATATCAACAGAGGGTGAGTTTGATCCCAATATCCACCAGGCAGTGATGCAGATGGAGAGCCCTGAGCATGAGAGTGGACAGATTGTACAGCTACTACAAAAGGGCTACAAGATGAAGGAACGGATACTACGTGCCGCAATGGTTAGTACCGCCAAATAGAGAAAAATGCATCTCAATGCAACTTAGGTTGCATTGAGATGACTCAAGTATAGCTATAATACGAATAATTCAATAACTAGGAGACAACAATGAGCAAGCCAATAGGAATAGATTTAGGAACAACCAATTCAGCAGTGGCCGTATATGAAAACGGTGAAGCAAAGATTATCGCTAACAAAGAGGGTAAAAATACGACCCCCTCAGTGGTAGCATTTACGGACAAAGGTGAGATTCTCGTAGGAGAAGCGGCCAAGCGTCAGATGGTTACAAACCCAGAGAAAACCGTCTACTCCATCAAGAGAATTATGGGTCTCATGTGTAGTGAGCCCAAAGCCCAAGAGGCCAAAGAGAGACTACCGTATCATGTAACAGAAAAGAGTGGTGCCTGTGCGATCGAAATTGATGGCAAAACCTATACACCTCAGGAGATCTCAGCAAAAATCCTGATGAAGCTCAAAGAGGATGCAGAGAGCTATCTAGGTAGTGCAGTGACTGATGCAGTGAT
>CAZEIN010000335.1:0-5689 GCA_964512425.1 uncultured Sulfurovum sp. | reverse complement strand
TTGCCAATTTATGCTCTATCTAGGGTGGAATAATTGATTTTAGATAAGTTTTTTTTGATTTTTTATGATAAATAGTGAAGATGAAGTGTGGTGCGGCAGAGAGGATTTGAACCTCCACGGGCTTGCGCCCACCAGCCCCTCAAGCTGGCGTGTCTACCGTTCCACCACTGCCGCGTGAAATCTAGATACAAAGCGTATCTGGTAGTTTTGTTGGATGGGAATTTTACCCACCCAACCCTTAAAGTAGGCTAAGATTAACCGAGGAAAGGGTTTGCATAAAGAGCAATTAGTGCGATAACGAGTGTATAGATAACTTGTGCTTCGATCATCGCAAGTGCGATAAACATCGTTGTCATCAATTTACCACCCAAACCTGGGTTTCTAGCAGTACCAGCGATTGTTGCAGCAGCAGTATGACCCATACCGATTGCTCCGCCCAATGCAGCCAAACCGAGACCCACACCAGCAGCTACTACTGAGTATGCCTGAACCATAGACTCGCCTTCACCAGCGAACGCAACAGCACCTAGTGCCAAGAAAAGTAGAAAAAACTTTTTCATTTTATATCCTTATATGTGATGAGTTTAGAGTCCTCTGCGACTTGTCATTCAGATCTGTTCGGATAGCGTAAACAGCGTCTCCACTGCCAACAGCGACATAAATGCCCTCTGTTTCCCTACTAATCACCTAAAGTTGACGGCGTAATTATACCCAAGAGTAGGTTACTATTTGATTTATTATGATAGAATTGGCTCAAATTATAGATAGCGAGTATACTAGCCATGCAAATGATGAAACACATTTTACTTTTCTCTTTACTATTAAGCAACCTGCTTTTCTCCAAAGAGGTCATCCCTCTCAGTATTACAAAGTTTGAAAATGGAGGAAAAACGGTGAACCTCAAAGGACAAGAGTTTATCGTGGTTTCCGTGAGAGAGAGGGGCAGTGATGGACGCTTCTATGCCGTCGACCGTGATGGTGTCGTCTGGTGGAGTGGTGCAATCACCTCTGGTGCTGATGATTTTAAAACACCCTCGGGCATCTACTCTGTCAAGTATAAAAAACGCTACCATATGTCAAACGCCTACCCTTCAAATGACGGGGTAAACAATATGGATTTTAGTATCTTCTTTACCAATCAAGGTCATGCCCTGCATCAAGGCAGCACCAACTGGATGAGCCACGGCTGCATCCATATCGACCCCAAAGAGATACAAACCATATATAGATGGGCATATCCTGGTATGAAAATCATCATTACCCGAGAATCCTATATGCCTTTTGCTAGAAAAGATCTCTTGAAGTTTAATATTCGATAATCTTACAGATAATACTCTTCCGTAGCCAACTCGACTTTTTTGCCTTTTTGCTCCAGAACGATAACGGCTACATCATCCCCTTCGCTATAAAGATCATGGAGGTTATTCACACGCTCTTTGCGCACTTTGGAGATGTGCAACAGTGCATCAAAACCATCAGGCATCTCTATAAACAACCCAAAATCTACAATCTTTTTCACTTTGCCATCATAGGTTTCACCGATAGTATACTGCATCTGCTTTTTGGTGGGCGTTGAAGCGATTGTGGTGATATGTGCTTTGGCAGCTTCTACTTGGTTTTTGTCATCTCCTGCGACCTTGACACCACCTGCATCACGATCCAAGTCGATAGTAACACCAAATTTTTCAATAATCTCTCGAATCGTAGAACCTGCTTTGCCTATGATATCTACGATTTTGGATGGATCGATATGGAAAAACGCTACACTAGGGAGAGCTCCACTAGGTGTTATCTGCTCTGCGGCACGCTCCATGAGGTCAAGAATATGCAATCTACCCTGCTTTGCCTGAGTGAGTGCCTCCTTGAGTATAGAGAGCTCCAATCCTCCTAGCTTGATATCCATCTGCATCGCAGTGATACCATCACATGTACCAGTGATCTTGAAATCCATGTCTCCATCATGATCCTCTAGTCCCATGATATCAGAGAGTATCGCATACTGATCCCCCTCCATCACTAGCCCCATAGCAATCCCAGAGACCAGTTTTTGTGTCTGGATATCCGCGGCTCTCAGAGCCAATGAGCCACCACAAACAGTTGCCATAGAGGAGGAGCCATTGCTCTCTAAAATCTCAGAGACCAAACGAATCGTGCCATCATGACGTACATCTATCGTAGGCTCCAATGCACGCTTGGCGAGATTGCCATGTCCTAGCTCTCTACGTCCTGGAGCACCAATATAGGACGCCTCCCCAACTGCATAACCAGGAAAGTTATAATGCACCATAAAATGCTCATTTTGCGTCTCTTTGTTGGTGATGAGTTCATACATCTGTGCATCTCTGCTATCGCCCAGTGTCGCAGTGACCAGTGCCTGTGTTTGTCCACGCGTAAAGAGACAAGAACCGTGCACGGAAGGTAGCAAATTGGTCTCTATGTCAATCGGACGAATCTCATCCAGTGCTCTACCGTCTGCTCGTACGCGCTGATCGATGATCAAGTTACGGACAACTGAGCGTTTGTATGCCTCAAGCACTGTACTGACAGTCTCTTTTTCTATGACCTCGCCCTCTCGGGCTTTGGCTTCTATGATGGCTGCTCTGACATTTTTGAGTGCTATACTTCGCTCACTTTTGGCCATGGACTGCACGGCATCCTCTACAGCATCTTTGAAATGGGTTTGGATATAAGCATAAAGAGTATCATCAGCCTTTTCTCCTGCCAAGGTCAATGAGAGTGGCTCTCTCTGTATGGCGGCAAATGCCTCTGTATACTTGGCTGTAGCTACAGAGATAGCAGATTGTGCCACCTCTATTGCCTCCAAAAGCATCTCTTCGTCCAGCTCATTACACTCATGGTGCTCTAGGATCAATGGCATCTCAGCCATAGCTCCACTGATGACCTCATCAATCACCTCCGTAGCCATCGTACGCATCTCAATCATGAGGATATCCTCTCCTGAGCCTACCACAAAGAGGTCAAGTGTACTCTCTGCCAACTGACTGTTGCTAGGATTGACGACAAACCCCTCTGCTAGCTTGCCCACTCTCACAGCGGAGAGTGCCTGAGAGACAGGTGTATCAGAGACAAACAGTGCAGCCGAAGCAGCATGGAGTGCAGCCACTTGCATATCTACCCCAGTATCACTACTCAATACCGTTACTGCAATAGCGATAGGGTAGCGAAATCCTTTGGGAAAGAGCGGTCTCAAAGAACGATCAATAATACGAGAGGTCAACGTCTCAAAATCCCCTGGCTTTGTCTCACGCTTGATAAACCCTCCTGGGATCTTGGCAGCGGCATAGGATTTTTCTATATACTGTACTGTCATAGGGAGGAAGTCCTCCTCTACAGCTGTCTCATCAATCGCTACAGTTGCAAGTAGCACTGCTTTGCCTTGCTTATAAAGTACTGCCCCACTAGCTTGTTTGGCAACTTTGTTAAAAATATACTGTTCTGGTAGATTGTTCAGATCAATCTCTACTATTGTCTCATTCATAATGCTCTATTATCCTTTCTAGCTCAGAGAATTCTGGCTTCTCTAAGTTTTCGTAGTAGTATTCTATCGAAATATAGTCTCGTATCCGATGAGGGCAAAAAACACCATCACTAATCTGAGTTAAACTCTCATAAGATTGTTCATCCAATATGGGTGTTGCAATGTAAATATTTTTGGCTTTCATGCTAATCATAGACTTGATAGCGACAATCGCAGTAAAATCTGTCTCTACACATTCATCTACCAAAATAACAGCTTTCCCTGATACTGACTGCAATGAAGCACCTTTTCTATACTTGTAAAGATGGCTCAATATCTTATCATCATAAACCCTTTTAGCCTCCTTGTAGACAAACTCTTCATCAATATCAAATGCATGAATAAGGGCACTATGGATTACGATATCTTGGGTCTCGCTTACTTTAGCTATAGAGAGTTCTGGATTATTGGGTGCATCGATGGATTCACTTAACAGTATATCCATGCCACAACCAAGCTTTTGGGCAACAGCATCAGCGACAAGAACACCTCCCTCACTTAATGCGATAATAATGACTTCACGGTTATCGAAAAAGTCTTTGGGTATGGCATGATAGAGCTGCGAGGCAGCGTCCTCTCTATCGACAAAAAGATTATGGTTTGAATTTTTCGGCATGGCTTGCTCCTGGATATTGTCTGTCTATCTCATCTGCGTCAAAGGTATAGCGAAATGCTTCAATATACTCCATCAGTAGTGCATAGGCTTGATTAATCGATTCCATTGTCTTGCTGCTCTCCAAACAGACATCTGGATGATACCGCTTCACTAGCTGACGATATCGCTTTTTGATATCATTTTTCGTGACCAGTAAAGGCAAGTCAAGTCTATCCAATGCACTCTGTATCTCCTCTTCTTTTCCCACTACTGTCTGATCTCACTTTCTCCAAAAGGCACAAGATTGAGCTTAACAAGAAAGGTATTATTGCTCACAGAATCACCGCCATCTTTGGAAAGCAATGGCTTGGTATCATGTTCATAACTCAGTTCTACGCTCCAACAACCCTTATCATAGCGTAATCCCGAACTCCATTTTTGACTCTGCTTTAACTCTAAGTCATAGGTCATACCACCAAAAAACTTTATACGTTTATTGTATTGATACTTGACATCAAAGGCAAGTTGATTGGTCAATATTTTATCTGCCTCCAAGTCTTTTCGCCAAAAATGCTCTAGATTCAAATAAAACTGATCTCCTTGATAATGCAATTGATTAGACATTTCAGAAAAATTGTCATACACAAAAGAGTATTCTGTTAGATTCACCATCCCCCATTGTCCATAGTTCAATGCCAACTCATGTCTCAGATTACCCCATTTTTCTTCTCTGTCTGGGAAATATGTCTGCGAGATATGCTGTTTTGCTTCGATATCCAGTGTATGTGCATGCCAATATTGATTTAAGGATAATGCAATCCTGTCATCAAAAGGTTTACGAGACAGAAAGTCTTTACGCAATGTGCTATCCAACATAGTATATGCAGCAAGGCCATCACCTATATAGTCTTGCTTCTCATATGATGCCTCCCAGCCTATTGTATGCGTACTGTTCGCATAAGAGTGAACCATATCTGCATAAGCTTTAATCTTATGGGTCATCATCAATGAATTATAACGCTCTTCCCCCACATCATTCGTATCAAACTTCCCTGCAAAAGCATAAATATCCTCACTCAGCTCAATATTAAGATACGCCTCCATAAAAGAGAGTTGATATGCCAAAGGGATATCAACTTCCAACTGATTAGACGTTGCTCCTTCTTTTCTCATATAGTGACTTATCTTTGTATCTACACTATAGGAAAAATTTTCTATGCCTACATCGCTACTAAACTTGTGCCAAAGTAGTGAAGGAAGTTCCTGAAGTGTCTCTTGATTACTCTCTTTATTGGCATCGAGAAAATACTTGGCATTGAGACCAAAATAGTGACTGTCGTTATAAAGAAGATAATTCAATCTAGACTCTTTGAGATGTGAATCTGAGAGATGTTCAAGTCGGTTTTTTTGTAAATTCAGATAATCTATATCATTGAAAAGTACCAAATTAGCATAGAGAGCATCCTGATATCCTTTAGTCTTGTATGGTCCAAAAAAATCACTACTCACATAATGGCCCTCTAGACCATAATGGGTACTATTTTCTAAATTATATT
>CAZEIN010000334.1:0-3988 GCA_964512425.1 uncultured Sulfurovum sp. | reverse complement strand
CCTACGCCTCCTTTGCCAGAACTTACCATCACAAAGTTTTTGATCTGCGGTGCAATATTTTTACCGCTCATGGTGTTACTCTGCTCTTTGGGAGCTTGTGGTGCTGTTACGTGAACTTGCACATCTGCAAAGCCCAATTTTTTGAGCTCTATGGTGACATCCGCCATAATCTGCTGCTTTACTTCATCTGCAGAAGAGGTAATATCCACTGAGACCATTACGTTATCACCAGAAATCTCAACATGCTTTACAAACCCAAACGTCACAATATCTTTTGTGAATCCGGGATAGGTTACATTTTTTAGTGCTTCCATTACTTTTTCATTTGTCATAATTATCCTTGTCATTAAATTATCGTAACCGAGTTATACCACTCCAATCTTTAAAATAGGATAAAGGCACTCTGAATTATGACAATTTAGTCACATATTTATTACCGCACTAACTATGCATTATCCCAAAATATGCAATAGAGATGACCAAATAGCACAATAAAGAATCTGCCAAGCTTACAAAGAGTATAATTCGTTACAGATTGTTACACTTCATCTCTATCCTAAAGGATTTTATTGCGAGACATTACCCTCATACTTCTGGCAGCTGGCAGCTCTTCTCGATTTGCCCTGCATACGAAAAAACAGTGGCTCTATCAGGGCTCCAAGCCCCTATGGCTTGCCGTAGCTGATAACTTTCAAAATAGTTTTAACTTTGCTAAAATTATCATTGTTGGTGCATCGGATGAAATAGCCTATATGAAACAATTTTCACACTACGCCTTTGTAGCGGGTGGTAACAGTAGGCAGGCATCGCTCTCTCATGCATTGGCAGAGGTAGAGACCCCATTTGTACTGGTCAATGATATAGCTAGGTGCTGTATCGATACAGAGATGATAGAGCGCGTCATCGCGCAAAAGCATGCAGCTGACTGCATTGTGCCTACTCTCAAGGCTGTCGATACGCTCTATCTGGATGCAGAACCTATCGATAGGGCAAAAGTGCATATCATCCAAACCCCACAACTCAGCCATACTGCAATCCTCAAAGAGGCATTGACTTCTCAAGAAGCCTTTACCGATGAGAGCTCTGCCATTCGGGCGCTAGGCAAAAATGTACTATTTGTAGAGGGCTCCACAAAAGCTCACAAGCTCACAACGCAAGAGGATCTAAAAAAGCTCCCCTGTCTGCGTGCTCCAAGTTCTGAGAGCTTGGTCGGTTTTGGTATCGACACCCATCCTTTTGAGGCAGACAAAGAGATGAAACTCTGTGGCATTACGATAGATTCCGACTTTGGATTCAAAGCACACAGCGATGGAGATGTCGCGATCCATGCACTCATCGATGCACTGATGGGGGCTGCTGGCATGGGAGATATCGGAGAGCTGTTCCCTGATACAGACAGTCGCTATGCAGGGGCTGACTCTACGATGCTACTGAGCCAAGTAGTTACACAGATACGGGCATTTGGATTTGATATTGTCAACACGGATATGACCATTGTTGCTCAAACCCCTAGGCTACTCCATTATAAACAAGCGATGAGCAAACAGATTGCACTACTGCTAGGTATCCCTACACAGCGGGTCAATATCAAGGCAACCACTTCTGAAAAACTTGGGTTTATAGGCAGAAAAGAGGGGGTCACTGTCCATGCAGTTGCCTCACTAAAATATTTTAATTGGAAGGAGGAGTTATGAAAGTTATTATCGTAGAAAATGAGCTCTATCTCGCTCAAAGTATCGCCACCAAACTAGGTGAATATGATTTTGAAGTAGAGATTTTTAGCTCAGCAAAAGATGCCATGAGCAGTAACGGAGATATCTATCTACTCTCTACCAATCTACCTGGACAGAACTTTATCCCACTCATCAACAAACAAAAAGAGAAAATCATCATCCTAATGGTCAACTATATCAACAATGATACCGTAGGCGAACCTCTCAAGCAAGGAGCCAAAGATTATATCGTCAAACCCTTTATGATTGAAGAGCTCTTGAGAAAAATCGACCACTACAATGAATTTCAACAGCTCAAAGAGCAAAATAAATTCTACCAAGAATATCTGGGCAACCTCCTCTGTGAGATTGACCACCAGTGCAATCCCGAAAAGCTCTCCTCTGCCATTGTTGTCAAGACCAACTATTTACGTGCAGTAGATAAGCTGGCTCTAGATATGAGCCATAGCAAGAACTGTGCTCTCATGTTCGTCTCACTAGAAGAAGAGGATTGGCAAGAAAAAGTACAACGCCTGGGTCAAAATAACATGGGGTATATTACCCAGCTGGAAAAATTAAAAAAGAATGATAGAGAAGAGCTCTATCAACAGCTGGACGGTAAACGTTTTATCCTCACCTGCACCTCAGAGACAATAGAGACTCCTTTTGAAACGATTACCGTTAACTCGGGGAGTAAACTCTATGACCAAAATGATGTCCTCACTATCGATGAATATGTACAGTATATCGTTAAAAATTTCCAATATAAATTCCCTGATACGGAGCTTTCTAAAAAGCTAGGCATCTCACGAAAAAGTCTTTGGGAAAAAAGGAAAAAATATGACCTATTCAAAAAGAAATAAAACCCTCTGTATCGATACAGAAGCACTCTCAACATTGGCTCTCGTGCAAGAGGGCTTACTCAATCCAGTCAATAAACTCATGGGAAAAGCTGAAGCTGAGTCTGTAGATAAAAGCAAGGCCTATATGGGCGTGCCTTTCCCTTTCTCTTTCATTCTGGCACCCAACGGAAAACGCAACCAACATGTACTAGAGTCTGTCACCAAAGGTGAGACGCTAGAGCTCTTATGCGATGGCAAATCTGTTGGTGAGCTCATTGTAGATGAGACGTTTGAGATCGATCCCTATACGAGACTCCGCCATATCTATGGCACAACGGATACCGCACACCCTGGTGTCAAAAATACTTTGTCACGTATGGGAAAGATTGCTATTTCTGGAAAATATCGTGTAGAGTATCCATTAATCGCTGGCAACCGCAAACGTATCAACAGCATGATTCAAAAGACTGGAGCAAAAAGAGTCTCCTCCATGGTACTCTCTGCCAATCCACTCAATCGTGTCCATGAACGTATGATCCGCAGAGTCTTGGACGAGAATGATCTATTGGTCATATTCTTGAGAAAGCCATTTAACGAAGAGGGGCTACATTATGATATTCGATACAATGCCCTTAAGACATTTATAGATACATTTTTGGCGAGAAACAAAGTACTCATTATCCCTTTTGAGAACACTTATATTTTTGCTGGATATAATGAACTTATTTTAGATGCACTATTGGCTACCAACTACGGGTGTGATCAGCTCTTTATCGGTGAAAATCATGGAGGATTAGGACTCTACTATAACCAAAACGTCCTCAGTTCTGTCTTTGATGAGTGCCAAAGTATCGATATCGATATTAAAATCATCGATGAATATGTCTACTGTGATATTTGTAAAACACTGGTTAACACCAAGACCTGTCCTCATGGCCAACACCATCATGTACACTATCACTCGGACTCTATACTCAAACTGATAGAAAAAGGGCTCGTTCCACCAGCCCTGCTCGTACGCAAGGAAATCTCAGCCAGTATCCTCGCAGCACTCTTTCCCAACCGCTTTGAAAATCTTCAAGAGCTCTATTACTCCCTCATGCCAGGTACGGGTCTCATTGAACAACAGAGTGAAGAACAGTTCTATTCTAATCTCATCAAACTCCATAGCACCACTTCACTCACCTAAAGGAATATCCATGAATGGACAAAAACTTTTTCTTACTTTTTTTGGAGCAGGGCTTAGCCCCAAAGCACCTGGCACAGTAGGTACACTGGCTGCTATGCCTGTTGGGCTGGCTATTCTCTATTATTTGGGCATGGAGACACTCTTTCTCATTACGGTAGTCATTACTATCGTCGGAGTCTTTGAGATCAACAAGTATGAAAAAACCACTGGTATCCATGACCATCAACAGATTGTCATTGATGAGG
>CAZEIN010000333.1:0-2327 GCA_964512425.1 uncultured Sulfurovum sp. | reverse complement strand
CCCTATAAGCTAACGAACTTTGATGGATTCTGGTATTTATTTGCTAAGGATATTGCAGCAAAAAAGGTCAAAACATACATGTTGTCCAAAATAGAGCAAATTAAAATCAAGCAAAAGCATTATAAAACATCAACCAAGCAGATTGATGCTACGCTTGATCATGTGCATTCGGCATGGTTTGAAGATGGGCAGGTGTATGAAGTGACAATTAAGGTTCATGTTCAAATAGCACACTATTTTCAACAAAAAGAGTTTCTCCAATCTCAGAAGATTTTACGTGAATTGCATGATGGATCATTGCATGTTTCATTTGAAGTGAGTCATGATGAGGATGTGGATAATATGATTAAAGCATGGCTCCCTCATATTGAAGTTATCGCACCCAAACGCTATCGTGAAAAAGTTCTCTCAGAGATGCAGGCGTATGTCACACAAATACAAGAGGGATCCCAGCCCTAACCCTTTTATTCATTAATCTCCTCTCACCACCACTTCTTATTTTATCCTGATGCCACAGAGCTGTCAAAAATCCCACTGATACTTCTATACTCTCAATTTATCAGCGAACTGAATGTTTCGTTTGCCCCCTTTATACTTGCATAGTGGTAGTCCCACAAATTGCTAAAAGGAGCACAGAATGACACACTTACCAAAAACCCCCTCAAGAACCTTTGAGGAGATAAACAATGCTATTCAAGAGGCGGGCATAGACATATCGCTGGAGGCAGTACAGAGCATGAGCGTGATTATGTACCGTACACTGTTATTCAATAGATCTTTGATTTGGGGAGAGCATGAGCAGATCTTTTTGGTGCAGACTCCTCAAGAGCTCATAGAGATATATCAGCTGCGAAGCACAGTCTTTGGACAGCTAGAGTATGGTGAGGAAATCCCTGGTGATGTAGAGGGATTAAACTTTGATAACCTAGATGAGTATTCGGCGATACTCTATACAAAAAATTCTGGAGAGATCACAGGTACATGCCGAGTGATTTTTGACAATGTTCTTGGTCTCCCTGTTGAAAAGACCCATGCCTTTGACAGAGAGAAGCTGCAGGGGAAACAGATAGCTGAGCTCTCTAGATTGGCTAGGCTTACGGATAGGGGGCTAAAACAGGACTTTAAATATCTCGTCTTGGGAGTATATAAAATCATGATTGACAATGATATGGATATATTGGCATCAGTCATGATACCAGAACACTTCGTATATTATAAAAACTTTGGTGGTTTTAGAGAAGTTAAAAAGCTAGAGAGCTATATTGGTATGGAGGTGCCTTTTTTGGTTACCTCTTGGGAGGTTTCAGAGATTTCTGCCTACTTCAAACGACTTTATTTAGGAATCAAGAAGGAGAATCCTGCACCCAAGGGTGGGTGTGGTTTCAACGATCTTGCATCCTAGCTTTTTGTGGAGACGATAGAGCAGGGTGCGTAGTCCGCTACTGGAGACCTGCTCTCCTTGCCATATCGTAGTCTCTAAGATATCAAATGTGACGATATCTCCATTTGCTTGTATGAGGCAGTCCATACATCTACGCTCTTTAGGCCCTAAATTGATAGGATTGTTATGCAAAAAGAGCTGCCTTTGTGCGGTATGGTAGCTGTAGCCCTGTCCTACCTCTATCAACCGATCGCCTAGAGGTGTATCCAGATAATTTTTGTGTTGTGCCAGCAAGATAGCTGAGTGCAGCTCCTCTCTGCGAAATGGCTTGAGTAGATAGGATGCAGGGGTGGTAAATATCGCTGCTTGCATAGTTCGCTCATCTGTGACTGAGGTGAGAAAGATAATAGGGATAGCAGAGAGGGTATTGTTGAGTGCCTTGGCAATCTCTACGCCACTTCTACTCTCTTTGAGCATGATGTCTAGCAGGATCAGATCGGGGCTCGTCTCTGCTATGCCTTGTAGCGCATCCTCATAATTGGAGGCTATGCCTACACAAAGATACCCGAGTTTGGTGATGCTGCGTTTGATCTCCAAGGCTATGATAACCTCGTCCTCTACGATATATATCCTTTTATTCATCTTTTTCCCCTCCCCATTTGATAGTGATGGTTGTTCCTTCGGTGGACTCTATCTGTAGCGTTCCCTTGAGTTGTAGTGTTGCCAATGATTCGAGTATGGTCAGCCCTAGACTGGTGAATGTACGAGCGCTATCAAACCCTCTACCATTGTCTTTGATCTGCATCTTGTAGGCTTTCTGTGTCTCTTCAAGCAGCAGGATCTCTATCTTTCCTTTTTGTCCCTCCTCAAAGGCGTGCTGCAGAGCGTTGGTGAGAGCCTCGTTGATGATAAAGCCACAGTAGATAGCTGTTTGCGAATGGAGCTG